>JAAEQP010001827.1 GCA_024231375.1 bacterium
AACACGAAAGGATACGGAACCATGAAGGCCGGTTTCTCCCGCGTGAATATCTCTCCGCCTATCGGGACTACCATGATGGGCTTCGGTGGACGCGACATGGACCACGGATGCGAGGGCATCCACGACGATATCTACGTGCGCGCCCTTTACGTGGAGCACGGCGGTGAAAAGGCCCTCATCATGGGATATGACCTATGTTTTCTGGGCCGGGCAGACACCGACCGGTTCAGGGGCGCCATCGCACGGGTCATGGATCTTGCCCCGTGGCAAGTGTTCCTCAATACCAGCCACAACCACGTCGGTCCGTCCGTTGGAGTGTGGTACTCGGCGGGATACGAAGCCCCGGACCGCCTGTACTTGGCCGACCTTGAGGCCGCGACGCTGAAGGCCGCCCGCGAAGCCGTGGCGTCAGCCCGAGAGGCTACCCTGTGGGCAGGCGCCACACGGTCCGCGCTTCCGGTGCATCGGCGACGCAAGATGCCGGACGGCTCCATTCAGAACCGCCCGAACCCGACGGGCTACGCCTACGACAAGCTTCCCATCTCCCTGCTGAAGGACCATGAGGACAAGCCGATCTGTTTGTTGTTCTCCATCTCGTGTCACCCGTCGATGGTGAGTGGTTGGGAGATCTCGGCCGAGTATCCGGGCGTGGCCACGCGTCTGCTTGACGAGCATCTTGGCGCCACGGCCAGCATGTTCTTGCAGGGCTGCGGCGGCGACGCCAAGCCGTTGTCGATCGGCCGGGACGGCGCCGAGGCGTGGGCACGGGGTACGTGGGAACTCATGGAAGAGGCCGGTGGCATTGTGGCGAATGAGGTCAAACAGGCCCTCGCAAACGGGCTCCAGCCGGTCGAACCCCACGTCCGTGTCGCATCGACCGAGATGCATTGGGCGTTGGAGCCCACACCACCCCGCTCGTTCTTCGAGGACATCGTGGCGAATACGGTAGCCGACAACCGCGACCGAAACGTGAAGTTCATGTGGGCCAACCACATCCTGAAGCGGCTTGACCGTGGCGACACGCTGCCTACCGAGATGCCTCTGTCCATGCACGGCATCACGTTGGGCAACGGCCTCCGCATCATCGGGATCGAAGGCGAAGCCACCGCGCCCTGGGGCAAGATGATTGAGGAGTACTACGGGAACGGCGTCACCTTTCCGCTCGGATACACCAACGGAGAAGGCATGTATCTGCCCACGTCGGACATGCTCCCCGAAGGCGGGTACGAGGTCATCAGCTACTGGGAGTACGGCTTGCCATCCGGGTTGGCCGCGGGTATGGAAGCGGAAGTCGCCAAGGCCCTGGACGTACTGAAAGCAAACGGAATCGTGTAGCCTGGCTCAGTAAGCGCCGTACCGTTCCACCAGTTCCATGATCCACCGGTAGCGTCCGTAGGTCACCTCGGGCGGCACCGAGTGGTCGGAATGGTACAGGTAGCCGCCCCCTTCCTTTGCGGCGATCAACTTGTCGCGAATCTCGGCTTCGCATGCATCCGCGGGGCCGCTCATCTTGTTCACGTCGATGTTGCCCCAGAAGGCAAGGTCCGCGCCGTATTCCTGCTTCAGATCCCGGACGTCCATCCCCGCCGTGGCCTGAAGCGGTTGAAGCACGTCCAGCCCCAGGTCGATGAGGTCGGGAATATACGCGCTGCTGTCTCCGCAACTGTGAAGCCAGAACCGCATACCCTTCGCGTGGAGGAAGTCGGCAAGCCGCACGTAGAGTGGTTTGAAGATGCTGCGCCAGATGTCGGGCGAGAACAGCGGCCCCCTCGTGGCGGCCAAATCCTCGACAAGGAACACACCGTCCGGCGCCATGTCGAGGTCGATGCAGTGTTGGAGGCAGGCAAGTACCAGGTCGCTCTGGACCGTTGCCATCTCCTCAACCCATGCCGGGTCCATCAGCATGTCCATCAGCAGGGGTTCCATGCCCCGATGCCGCCACGTTCCCTCCCACGGTCCGTACACGGAGTACAACACGTAGGCGCCCGTGGCCCGGACACCGTCGTAGCGGGCCCTCGCCCCTTCCCACGACGGATACGGGTTGAGGTGCATGAAGTAGGACGCCGTGTCGACGCGTGCCGACGCCTGAGGGTCGAACGCAAAGCCGTCGCGAAGCCGGTTCCACGTGTCCCGGTCTTCGGTGACGTGGTCCAGAAACTCCAGTGCCCGCGACTTGCCGATGATCTTCCGGACCGTGTACCCCGCCCGGTCCTTGTAGACGATAAACGGACCGTCCCGTTCGACGATCTCCTGCTCCACGCGCATGGACGCGTCGATACTCATCGTACGGATATCGAAGCCAAACAGTTCCTCGGGGGGCGTGTCTTCGGGCATCCCCTGCTCGCGCCACAGGGTCAGGGTGTCTTCCCAGAAACTGTCGTAGCGGGGGATTCGGTCCACCGGTCGTCGGTCCAGCGCCGCATTCACTCGTGCCAGTCCGTCCAATTGGGCTGCCTCCAGTACGCCTCGTCCGCGGCCAGACCGTCTACGCGTAGAACTCCGCAAATGCCGCTACTACGTAATCCAGCATCTCCGTGGTGAGTTCCGGGTAGATGGGCAACGCGATGGTCTTCCGCGCGGCTTCCTCGCTATTCGGGAACTGTCCGGACGAGTATCCCAGGTAGTCGAAGCACGCCTGGTCGTGAAGCGACACGGGATAGTAGATTTCGTTGCCGATGTCGCGGGCGGTAAGGTGGGCACGCAGTTCGTCACGCCGCTCCGGCACGCTCACGATATATTGGTTGTAGATGTGGCACGAGCGGTCGTAGACCAAGGCAGGCTTCTTCAGACCCGGCCCATCCAGATGCGCGTCGTAGTGGGCCGCGTTCTTCTGGCGCATACCGTGCCACTCATCCAAGTGCTTCAATTTCACCGACAAGGCCGCGGCCTGAATGGCATCCAACCGGAAATTGCCGCCCACCGTGGCGTGGTAGTACTTGGGCTCGGCGCCGTGGTTGCGCAACTGCCGCACCTTCTCCGCGAAGGCCGCGTCGTTCGACACCACCATGCCGCCGTCGCCGATGCCACCTAGATTCTTGCTGGGGAAGAAGGAGAAGCACCCCGATATGCCCATGGAGCCGGCCTTTCTCAGGCCGTCCTTGCCCGGATACGAAGCGCCAATGGCTTGGGCCGCATCTTCAATCACCGGCACACCATATCGGCCCGCCACCTCCAGCAATCGGTCCATATCCGCGCACTGCCCGTACAGATGCACCGGAATAATCGCCTTCACCTTGTCCCGGTCCGCCGAATGGTCATCGAACCAGGCGTCCAGCGCCGCCGGGTCCATATTGTAGGTGTCCGGGTCGATGTCCACGAACGCCGGGGTGGCATTCAGTCGCGCCACAGCGCCCGCCGTCGCGAAGAAGGTGTAGGGCGTGGTGATGACGATGTCGCCCGATCCCACATTCAGCGCCATCAACGAGACCAGCAACGCGTCCGTGCCCGAGGTAACGCCCACGCCATGCTCGGCGCCCACATACGCAGCGACCGCGGCTTCAAGCTCGTCGACTTTGGGGCCACCGATGTAGCGGGTGGAGCCGATCACCTCAAGGACTGCCTGTTTCAGTTCGGATTCGATGGTTTCCAACTGCGGTCCGAGGTCTAGAAGCGGCACCTTCATGAAGCAATCCCCTTGGGTTTTCTAACTCGCCACGAAATAGTGCGCATTCTACGTTCCGCGCGGATCCAAGTCAATTTCCCGCGTCAGGGCAACTTGCGCCCGCCGCATCAACGCACACGTCCAATGGTGGGAGGAGGGGTACCCGGGGCTTCTGGGAAGGGGGGCCACACCCTCAAGCTGACGTGCCCTCACTGGCCAGTGGTTTCCCCGTCATGATTGACCAGGATGCGATCAGGAAGATGACCAGACAGAACACAAGTATCGCTCCCGGCAGGATCGCCCCGAATTTCCAGTTCGCGACCACCCATAATCGCAGTGATGGGTCGTTGCCGTCCGTGAGAAAATACTGGATTTCATCTTGAGTATCATCGAGGTTCTTGGGGGAGATGTAGACCTCTATCGATTCGCCACCCGGCCCCTCAAGTATTAGAAGGCCCTCGTCTTCCGCTTCACCGATAATCTTCCCCGTAGGTGTCCTGCGCTCACGGATGGCGCCACCATCGATGACACGTGAGTTCGGAACCAGAAGACCGGCTATCCCCTGTTCAGAGATCGGAACAACAAATAGCACCTTCTTGAAGACGGTTACGTCGACACGATCCTCGTCAGCGCGGGTTAGCTCGATCACGGACGATGGCGCAACGAAGGTGAGGACCAAGCCGGGGATACAGAACAGGAGTGCGCAGCCCCAGAGTGCCTTGATGAGTTGAACCGGTTTTGAGCCCTTCTGTTCCGCTCCGTTGTTCATTTCAACCCTCCCATGGCACCTTGCGCTTGTCCGGTGCCTCAAGTAGCGCCTCAGCTTCACGGATGCCCTGTCCCTATCCTCCGCGCCTCGTGGCCTAGAGCCAGAACGAGAAGTAGGTGTACAGCGCCAAGACAAGCCCCAGCACGATGCAGGACGCAGTCACATCCCACCAATTCCAACTCGCGCGGCGTTCACGGCGTTCCTCGTCGCTCATGGAGGCGTAGGTCAATCCGGCGATCCGGGCGGGGTCGGGAGGGGCCGTCAGGTACGACACGACGATGACGATGAGGACGGTGATCCCAAACAGCCACCCGGATGCGAACAGGAAGG
>JAAEQP010001828.1 GCA_024231375.1 bacterium
ACCCGATGGAGAATCCAAACAAGAACTTGGCGCAATCGAGGACGCGGTGATTCAGGCCTGGGAAGACGACCCTGACGTGCGTCCACTGCCACTTGCCGTCGAAGCGCTCGGAGACGGGATCATCGAGATCACGGGGACTGCTTCGAGTCCGATGACACGACAGCTGGCCGGCGACGTCGCCCGCAGTGTGCGGGGCGCCGAGGTTGTGTTGAACCGCATCCACATCGAGGAAAACTCGAGCGAACCCTCTGCACCGGAACTCGCTCCCGAAACTGGCTGAGACCATTCGGCACCGGACCGCCATTCCATGACACTAGCACCGCAATACGATCCCCTGGCGATCGAGTCAGGCATATATCAGCGATGGCAAGACGCTGGCGTGTTCACCGCGTCCGCGGAGTCCGATCGTGATCCCTATGTAATCGTGATTCCGCCGCCCAACGTTACATCCGAGCTGCATTCCGGGCATGGGCTGAACAACACGCTCCAGGATGTATTGATCCGATTCCAACGCATGCGGGGCCGCGAGGCATGCTGGCTTCCGGGAACGGACCACGCCGGCATCGCCACCCAGAACGTCGTCGAACGCGCGCTCGCAAAAGAGGGCACTACGCGCCATGACCTGGGCCGGGACCCGTTCGTGGAGCGGGTCTGGGAACACGTGCACCGAACAGGCGATACGATTCTGGAGCAGCTGAAGGCCATCGGCTGTTCGTGCGACTGGTCGCGCAC
>JAAEQP010001829.1 GCA_024231375.1 bacterium
CCGAGCCCCCCACGTCCGCCAATTCATGGACGTCGTGTACACGAACAACCCCTACGCATGTGCGTTCCGTGGTTATGGGAATCCGCAGGCGACATTCGCTCTAGAGTCGTTGATTGACGACTTGGCCGAGAAGCTCGGCATGGACCCGTTGGAGCTGCGACTCAAGAACGCACAGGAATCGCGCGAGACAACACCACAAGGGATGTTCCTTCGCACTTGCGGCCTCAAAGACTGCCTCACCCAGGCAACGGAGAAGGCCGGGTGGGCCGGAAAGCGAAAAGAGCTCGGAACCGCAAAGAAGACAGAGGGCGGCCCTTCGCGGAGTGCTTCCGTCGTGCGTGGTGTCGGCATGGCTTCGCTCTTCCACGTCGGTGGCGGCGCGAAGATTTACCGCTCCGACGGGTGCGGCACGATGCTCAAGATGGACGACTTCGCCTGCGTCACCGTCTTCACCGGCTCGTCGGAAATCGGCCAGGGCTCGGAAACGGTGATCGCGCAGATTGTGGCTGAGGAACTAGGCCTCCCCATCGGCAACATCCGCGTCATCAACAATGACACGGAGCTGACCCCGTGGGACGTGGGCGTACATGCCAGTAGGACTACTTTCATCGCAGGCAAC
>JAAEQP010001830.1 GCA_024231375.1 bacterium
ACGGACGGTCCCTGCGGCCACCTCAGCCACAAGCTGTTGCACACGCACTACACGCCTCGCGGTAAATACATCGTGTAGCACGCGTACACTATCCAGAACGACAAGCCGGGCGGGAATCACTCCCGCCCGGCTTCGTTTTTCGGGGGGAAGGCAGCGCCGGCCCGATATCCCCATCTCATATGCCAGCGGTGTCATCCGCGAGGAATCTCGCCGTGTCGCCAGCTCCACAGCGAACCGTGGCGCCGCGGCAAGACCTTCTTCGCATGAAATGCGGTCCACATCCGGATTCTGGCAGAGCCAAGGCTCTCTTGCAGAACCTTCTCGATGTAGCCGGGCACCCGGATTGAATCCAGGGGGTGGTTCGGGTACACTCACGGTCGAATCGAGGGCCCAACATGACGGACAACTATTCTGACCGCCGCGTTCTTGTGGCGGACGACGAAACGGTGGTGGCCGACGCCTTGGCGGGTCTCGCGCGCAACAAATTCGGATGCACGGTGGATGTCGTATATTCGGGCGATGACGCGCTTGTGAGGCTCGCTGAGGAGAGCTACGACCTCTTCATCACCGACATGCAGATGCCAGGGCAGCATGGTTTGGGCTTGATCCGGCGCGTCAGTGCGCTCTGGGCGGACACCCAGATTCTCGTGACCACGGGTTATCCGCAGGATTTTCCTTATGTCGACTCGATCCGGGCGGGTGCCGCGGATTTCATCGTGAAGCCGTACCGATTCGAGGAGATGCATGCCAAGGTACTGCGGCTCTTCAAGGAACGCGACGCACGCGAGGCTGCGGTCGCACGCAACGAGAACGGTGTGTCGCCCGAGGTCGCCGCAGAGGCCAAATTTCGTAGCGTATTCGATTTCAATGTCAGCGGAATGCTGATTCTGGACACGGAAGAATACCGGATCACGGATGTGAATCAGGCGTTCGCGCGGGCTGCCGGCGCATCGGCCGATGCGTTGACCGGGGAACGCCTCTTTGAGCTGTTCGAACCGGCGAGCAGCGAGCGCATGGCGACGGCCTTTCAGCTCTTTGCGCAGAACGGCGAGGGTGCGCTTGGAGACGTATGGCTCGAGCGAAACGGTGGCGGTCGAGTCTGCATGGATCTTAGCGTGTCGTTCATTCGCCTGGAGTCCGACCACTTCGTTCAGGTGTCCAGCAAGGACGTGACGGACCAGCAGGAATTGCAGGAGCAGTTGGCAACGTTTGCCCAGACCGATCCACTGACCGGGCTCCTGAATCGACGCATGCTTCATGTCCAGCTTGAAGGCGCCGTGATGAAGGCCAAGCGTGCCGACATTCCGGCTACGTTGCTGTTCATGGATTTGGACTACTTCAAGCAGTGCAACGACACCCAGGGCCACCAGAAGGGGGACGAACTCCTCAAGCTGGTGGGCGACCTCATCCGCAAGCACACCCGCGCCAACACGGACACGGGATACCGATACGGTGGAGACGAATTCGCCATCCTGCTGACGGAAGCCGACAAGACCGTTGGCGCGCGGGTCGGGGAACGTATCCGCGCCGAATACGCGGAGGAGGATCGGTGCGGCACGTCGATGAGCATCGGCGTGACGCAACACACCGACGAAATGGACGCAACGGCCTTCGTCAAGGCGGCGGATGCGGCCCTATACGCCGCGAAATCGGCGGGCAAGAACCAAGTCAGTGTGACGTAGGGTGAGCGCGTTGGCCATCGTGGGCGCCGTGCTCGCGGCTGTGCTTCCCGTGTTCTTCGTGGCCGGCGCAGGGTTCGTGGTACGTCGCGCATTCCCTCTCGATGCACGTACCCTGTCCACGCTCAACCTCTACATCTTCATCCCGTCGCTCATCTTCGCGAATCTATCCGTCAGCACGATCGAGTGGTCGGTGTTCGGACGGTGCGCGGCCGCGGCCTTGCTTCTGGTGGCGGGGATGACCGCGGTGATGAGCATGATCGCACGTGCGCGGGGGCTGACGGGCCATGATCGCAACGCCTTCCTCATGTCGCTGTTTCCCAACCTGGGCAACTTCGGCTTGCCTGTGGTGCGTTTCGCGTTCGGCGAAGAGTATCTTGCACTGGCGCTGGTGATTCTGGTGTGCGGCAGCCTGCTTCAGAACACGGTGGGCATCTACTTCGCACAACGCAGCCACCACGGCATGCTCAAAGCGATGGCCCGGGTCCTGGGGTTTCCGATGGTGTACGCGTTTGCCTTGGCCCTGTTGTGCAGCCGGATGCAGTGGGAGACGCCGGAGATCGTCTACCGGGCCATCCGCATCACGGCGGAGGCCGCCATCCCAGTGCAACTGATGATTCTTGGGGTCAAACTGGCCGAGACCCGGTTGGACCTGCGCGTCGATGCGCTGGCTGCCGTGGGCTGCCGTCTCATCTTGGGTCCGTTGCTGGCGTTTGGCATCGCCTACGCGGTGGGGTTGCGCGGTGTTCCCGCCAAGGTGTTCATCCTTCAGGTGAGTGGTCCGGTGGCCGTCGCCATGGCCGTGTACGGTGTTCAATTCAACGTGAAACCGGCCTACCTGGCGAGCGTGGTGTCGGTGAGTTTCCTGTGCAGTGTGGTGACGGTGTCAATCGTGCTATCGCTGCTGTACGTGCTGCCGCTGCCGTAGCGAAGTCGCTGGCGTACCGTCAGAAAGCACTGAGCCCCGGCGCGATCACTCGCGACGGGGCCCGTTTCGTGTGGCCAGGACGGTGGCCCAGCGCCTCAGGCTTGTATGGCTCAACGCAACATGTTGAAACCACTAATCTTGTGCGGCCCGTAGGACTGCCTCCCCCCCTCCCTCGTCCCCAGGAGTTGGCCTAGGGCAACCCGGCGCGAAGCCTGATCGTCTTGGTCAAACGGGTGAGCCGGTGGAGGCAGTGTTAAGATGTGACAAGATTCGTACCTTCGCGGCATTCGGGGGTGGCTCTGTATTGACCGTCGCAGGGCTTGCGGGTAGGATGGC
>JAAEQP010001831.1 GCA_024231375.1 bacterium
TAGTGCTTGCTGCGGGCGCCGCGCCAGTGCTGGGCCATGGAGCGCAGGGGGACCATTCTGTCCGGCCAGGGGTCAACACCGGCAAACGTAGGAACGAGGGAGCGTCCGTCGGGAGAGAGCCCCTCGTAGGGGAGGCCGAGTACGTCGAGAATCGTTGGGGCCACGTCGATATTGGCGACGAGTGCTTCGCACATGCCGCTGGGAATGGTCCCCTCGCACGCGATAATGAGAGGGACATTCACGCAAGGATGGCGCGTGTTGCCGCCGTGCGCGAACCAGTAGTCGCTGTCGCCGAAGCTTTCGCCGTGGTCCGCCGTGATGACAACGAGCGTGTTTCCCGGCAGCAGTCTGAGCCGCTCCAGCAGCTTTCCGATCCAGGCGTCAATCATTGTGACTTCGCCCATATGCCGTGCGACGTATTCGTGCTTCATCGTTCTCGACGCGACAAAGGCCTGCTTGTGAACGCGCTCGGTGTTCACGGGAACCGTGTCCGCCCTCAGTTGTGGATGATCCAGATACATCGTGTCGTAGGGGGGCGGCGGCCGGTAGGGGGCGTGGGGGTCGAGGTTGAACAACCAGAGGAAGAAGCGTTCCTCTTGGTGTGCTTCCACATACTGCAGTCCCCTCTCGAACACGGCCTTACAGTCGGCGACCGCCACCGCGTTGGGTTCGACTCCCGGCGGGGATTCACGCACGTCGCGGATCTCTTCAAACACGTCAAAGCCCTGGTCGAAACCGGGAGTCGCCTCGCGCTGCTTGAGTCTGGTCAGAACGAAATTGCTCACAAACGCGCCCGTGTGGA
>JAAEQP010001832.1 GCA_024231375.1 bacterium
GATGGCGTCGGTGACCTCGTTCGTGTTGCGGGTCTGCACGGCGCCGCCGTTGATGGTGAACTGGGAATCGCTGCCGGCCTCCTGGACGGCGGTCGAGAGATTCGTCATCTCCAGGAAGTTGCTGGTGCCGGGCGTGAATCCGATGGTGCGGCTACCGAGCGTTTCCGAGACCACACGGATGGTGTCGGTGGTCGTGTCATAACTCGCCGTTACGCCGGCATCGGAGCTGTTTATCTGCTCGAGGAGGTCCGCCAGACTGTCCTGACTGGAATCGACCGTAATGGTTACGCCGTTGAGACGGAAGCTGCCCGAGAGCCCGCCCGGGATTCCGCTGTTCCGGAAGTTCACCGTGTCCAGCGCAGCGTTGGCGTCGATGGCGCCCAGGTTGCGTGTGCTCTGGACCTCGGTCTCTCCGGTCCCGTTCGTGAACTGAGTGGCCCCCGCTACGTTGATGCTCGACAGGAAGTTGCTGTCGTCATCGCCGCCGCCGAAGTTGATCACGCTGGTGTCGTCGTCGGTCTGATTCGTGAAGACCACGGTGTCCGACGCTGCGTCGTAGGTCGCATTCACCCCGGCGCTGCTGGCCGTAATCTGCGCCAGGATGCCGTTCAACGTATCGGTGGCCGGATCCACCGAAAACGTGGTTCCATTGATCGTGAAATCGCCCGCCGTGATTTCGGTGCTGATGCCGCTGTTCTCAAGGGTCGCGTTGGGATCGATGGCCCCGCCCAGCACGGCGCTGCTGCTCGCGACCGTCGCGCTCGCCATTTGAAGCACTTCTATGGCGTAGGAGCCGATGACCGGGTTCTCGCCCGATGTCTCGGCCGTCAGCACCTCAGCCTCGCTTGACGTGGTTTCGAACTGGTCAAACACTGTGCCGAACCGGAAGTTCTGTGCCTGGTTGCGGAGAGTCTGCAATTGACTGCGCAGATCGCCCAGCGAGGTCTGCTGTGCCTCCAGCGTGCTGATCCGTTGCTGAAGCCGCACGATGGGCTGCCGCTCGATCTGCATCAACTGGTCGACAAGGCTGCCCCAGTCCAACCCGGACACGAGTCCGCTTACGCTAAAACCCCCGCTCATAGGCCCTTCTCCTAGACCTCTCGGTCAAACAACAGCCCAACGAATTCCGCCAGCCGGTGGGCCAGGTTCACGAATTCCTCGGGTGGAATCTGTCGAATGACCTCCTGGGTTTCTCGGTCTATCACATGCACAATCACCGCGTTCGTCTCGTCGTCCACTTCGAACCGCAAGCCGCGGTTCAGAAGCCCTAGCGCGCCGCTGAACGCCTCGGCCGCCTCGTGGAGAGCCGTCTTGCTACTCTCCGCGCTGCTCGGCGTCTGCGCCTCTTTGTGGCGTAGCTCCATTGGGCTCAGGGACTTATCCGCGTCGTCCCTGCGAACCGGATTCCTAACCGGCTCCGCCAAGCTCGTCTGAACGACAATACCTTCGGTCTCAATGCCCATGGTCGCCATGATGAAGCCCTCCTGCGCCTAGCAGGATCACGCCGCGCCTCTGCACACGCGCTGCATCATATCTAATATCGGCGATACGGGGGGGGATCTTTAGTGAAAGCGAGCGATTTCGGGCTGAATTCGAGTATTTCAGGAAATGAGGCAAGAAGTTCCCGGTTGATGCTTTACGCGCGCGCTACGAACATCCAGAATACGCAGAAGGAGTGGCCGTGGGATCCAGGCTGAGCGGTGGTGTCCGGCGCAGAATCGCCGGATGGATCCGCCGTAGACAATGCCATCACAACCTCCTTTGCGATAATATGTTACGAAGATCCACCCCTGTCGGGGGCCCTGGCCCCAGTCGGGAAGTGTGACCAGTTGATCGGGATAGCCGTGCCACGCCATTCCGTGGTGGTGGGTGGGGCGTTTGTGCCGCAGCGATATGGGGGACTCGGAACATGGTTCGATTCAGGCAGACGATCTTCGGCGGTCTTCTCGTAACTCTCTTCCTAACAGCATGTGCGCACGAGAGGGCTCAAGTTCCGGGTGACAAGGCGGGCGGGTCACCGCGGGACTTGGCGGGCTGCGTGGTGGATACGGACGGCAATCCCGTTCGCGGAGCCGAGGTATGCCTCTACTACGCCCACGGATCCGACGGTTTCCGCGACCGGGTCGCGGGGATGACCCGCAGCAAACGGGGCGGGCGGTTCGCTTTCAAGAGCGCGATCACGTGGGAACCTCTTCTCCCCCAGCGCAACCGGCATGCCGACCCGCCGCAGTACAGCATCGTCGCCTGGCATTCCGATCGTGGTCTCGGGTTTGCGGGTGTCCGCGAGGGAGGCAACTTGGACGATGTACGGATCGTCCTGCACGATACGCGGCGCCACACCGTCCGAGTGAAGGACCTGAACGGCGACCCCGTCGAGGGGGCCACCGTCTGGCTCAGTAGTGCGGCCCAACCGGAAGCGGTCCGAGACGGGCTACCTCCTGAATCGCGGCATTTCTACGTGCATGAACCGCTTGGCTTCTGCTCGGGAACGACCGACGCCAGGGGTAGGATCCGGTTCATGGCTGCGGACCGATCAGCGTTCCGCGTCGCCAAGGATGGTTTTGTCGCCCGGTACAAGAGCCCTGGCGACTATGTGCTCCACCCGGCCGCTCGTGTCACCGGGACCGTTTCGTACGCGGATGGATCCCCCGCGGCGGGGACCGTGGTCTGGTACGAATACATGGCCGAGAGCACGTCGCTTGAGGTGGCCGCCGTCACCGACGAGGCCGGGCGCTACGCATTGAGGGCCGTGGCGGGCGCGGGCTACTTCACCGAGGGGGATCAGGAGAAGGACGACGGCGTTGGGTGGCTGCGGGTCGAGGATCCCCGCCCGAATTCACCGTATGTGGCCCCGTACGCGACCTTCCCGATCCGGTCGGGCGATCACGTCGAGCGCGACATCGTTCTCACGGAGGGGTTGATCCTCTCGGGTAGTGTGACCGATCTCGCCGCCGACGGACCCGCCGCGAACGTTGAGTTGGAGTGCCTTCACTCGATCCCCAGATCGCGTTTCCTGCACTCGTACCTGCTCCGGGCCGACGATCAAGGGCGATTCGAGACGCGGGTAGCCGCGGGCACTCACTTTTGGGTGGACTGGGAGCAGCCGCGTGGTGGAGGCTACCGCGTTGACCCGCAGTGGCTCGAACACAACGAACGCGTGTTCCGGGGCGTGATCGAACAGGACATGACGGGCCTTGCCTTCTACGTCAAGCTCTGCCCGATAAGGCCATTCGCCGGACGCGTGGCTTACCCGGATGGACGGCCCGCCGAGGGGGTACGGGTCTTCGTCGATTCCGACATACCGGACGTGAGGACGGACGCTTCGGGCGCCTTCGCCTTCGACCAAGCGCCGAGCGAGTTCAACGTGTTCGCCCTGACAGAGGACCAGACCCTCATGGCCTCGTGTTCGATACCTCTGGACACGAACGACAAAGAGCTGGTGCTGGAAGAGGCCCGCGACTACGAAGGCCAAGTTGCCACGACCAACGGCGTGCCTGCGGGCGATTTGACCTTCAACCTGTATCCGGCAGCCCCGACCAGTAGGGTCCGGAGAAGCGTCACCACCCGGGAAGACGGCAGCTTCACGGCCGAGGGTCTTTGCCCCAGGCTGAAGTACACAGCACGGTGGTCGTCGGACCAGGACAAGAACCGCGACTACGGGGGCGGCGAGACCCGCATCGACCTGACCTCGCTGAAGCCAGACGAGACGATTCGATTCTCGGTGAAATCGCACCTCAACGCCTTGATGGGAAAGGTGCTGGACCAGGAGGGCAACCCCATCGCGGGCGCGGGCTTCCGGGTCGTGTCGGATGCATCCATGCGTCGTACGGATCGGGACCGGCCCATCCGTAGCGGCGAGGATGGGGGATTCGAGATTCCGCTGCTCGCGCCCGGCGAGGTGGTGATCCGCATCTCGGCCGAGGGCTTCAAGACCCGGTGCGTCACGGCCGACAGCAACGACATCGAATTCGAAACCGTGCTGCGTCCTGCTTCACGTCGGACTCAGTTGACCGTCGCCATCGTGGATGACGACGGGAACGCCGTCGAGGGGGCGCCTGTGGTCTTGAGACTGCCCCCCGAGGCGCACAAGGAATCGTCACGCGAGACCTACACGGATCGTACAGGCGTTTCGGGACGATGTCGGTTCGCGTTCGACGTGGGCGATGGGCAAGAGGACGCCATCGGCCTGCTGGGATGTGATATGGACGGCTACACCGTGGCCTATCGCGGCATCCGGCTCTGCGAGGACGGCGACTTTGTCTTCACCATCACAAAATCCTGCTCGCACTATGCGGGGCAGATCCTCGATGCGCGGGGCCGGCCGATCCAAGACGCCGTCGTACGGGTGGACACCCTGGCTCAGCAGAACGCCAGTCGATCGCTCATGGCAGAGTTTGACGATGATCTGGCCTACACGTTCACAACCGACGCCGACGGCCGCTTCGAGCTGACCCGGTTCAGCGACCGGGACATCATCGTTGCCGCCGCGACCGCCGATGGCTACGCCTCAGAGACGGTCTACTGGAATCCCCAGAACCTCTCGCTCACGGACCACAAAGTCATCTCGCTGATGCCCGCCGGCGCGCTACGAGGCTGCGTGACCTTGAAGTCGACAGGCGAGCCCCTTCCAGACGTCCAGATGCAGATCATCGGACCCGGCCGAAGCGAGCAGGAGATCGCCTCGCAGCCGGACGGGACGTTCTCGGTGGAGGGCGTTCGGCCGGGCCACCACACGTTCTACTTCACTGACCCCTCGGGAGCGGCCTTGCGCTATGTTTGCGCCGATCATATCCAATGCAGAGTGAGCGCGGGGCGTGCCGCCGAGATCGTCATCGAGATGGAGGAAGGTATTCCGATTCGCGGACGATTCGTGCTTCGGGGCACCGGCGAGGCGCCAGGGACGTCGCCCTGGCTCAGCGCGAGGGACGACAGGTACCGGCGCTATGGCGCGGATCCCAAGGACGACGGATCCTGGTGCCTCTATCTTCCGCCAGGCCGCTTCCATCTCAGCTACTACTACGGTGGCGCGGAACGCACACACAACACCGCGCCACTCGCCGTGGAGCGGGGCAAGACGTACGACGAGGTCGTGATCGAACTGGACGACGAGTGACACCGCACTACGGCGGCGAAGCGGCCTGATGGATGAATCCCCTGCCCGGCCGGGGCCGGACAGGGGATGGATAGGTTGTACTGTCTGCCGTTCCTCAGGAATTGACGAGAGACGAGAGCTGCAGGATGGGCATGAACAGCGCCACGACGATGCTGCCTACCACGATACCCATCATCAGGATAAGCACGGGCTCGATGAGACTCGTCAGCGAATCGATGGTGGCCTTCACCTCGGAGTCGTAGAAGTCGGAGATCTTCGACAGCATCTGCTCCAGGGCACCCGTCTTCTCACCGACACCGATCATGCGGGTCACCATGGCCGGAAACTCGTTGCTTCGGGCCAGCGGGTCCGCCAAGGTCTCACCGTTGCGGACACTGTCGCCCGCATGGCTAATCACTCGCGCAAACACCTCGTTGCCCGCGGTGCGCTCAACGATCTCAAGTGCGGCAAGGATGGCCACACCGCTGCGGGTCAGGGTGCTCAACGTCCGGGCGAACCGGCTGATAGCCACCTTGCGGAGAGTCTTGCCGAAGATGGGCATACGTAGTTTGAGCCGGTCCATGTTGAGGCGGCCGTTATCCGTCTGGTTGTACAGGCGGACAGCGATGACCGCGGCGATGATGACGGCGACCACGATGCCGGCGCGCCAGCTCCACAGTATTTCGCTTATCATGATAAGGATCATGGTCGGCGCGGGAAGCTGGGCCTCGAAGCTCGCGAAAATCTCGGCAAACTGGGGCACGACGAACATGATCAGGCCGATGGCGATCAAGAGGATCATCGAGAAGGCCACGACCGGGTAGGTCATGGCGGCCCGAATCCGGCGCCGCAATTCCGCCATGGACTCCATGTAGTCGGCCAACTGCATCAGCACACCGTCGAGGTTACCGCTGGCCTCGCCCGCGCGCACCATGCTCACAAACAGATCGCTGAAGGCGCGAGGATGTTTGCGCAAGGCGTCGGAGAACGACTCGCCGCCTTCCACATCGGAGCTGATATCGTCGAGCACTCCGGCAAACCGAGGATCCTCGGTTTGTTCAGCCAGAATGTCTAGCCCCGTCAGCAGCGGAAGACCGGCGTTGACGATGGTGGAAAGCTGCCGGGTGAATACCATCACCTCGGCGGCTCTGACCCGCGCCCCGCCTTTCTTCTTGGCCGATGTTTCCTTGATCGTGTCGGGCCGCAACCCACGACTCTGAAGGTTTCGCACAAGCGCTTGGCGGTTTTCGGCGTTCGTCTTGCCGCGCTCTGTGCGACCGTCACGCGTACGTGCCACGTAGCTGAAAGTTGGCATAGTCGGCGACCTCCTGTATCCAGAACCCCGTACAAGTATACCAGAAGGGTCCGGTTCGGCCCATGTTTAGTATCGGACCCCGTCCGATTCAGGCGGGACCGTTACTTCTCGATGGCTGCCTTCCGTTTGAAAATGGGCGCAATAAGCTCGGCCGGGAACTTCGGTTTGCGGTCGAACGTGTACAGGCCGTTTACCTCCTGCTCCACGTCGGTCAACTGGGTATAGCACAACCCCGCCATGCAGGGATTGTCCATCAGCACGTCCGTGAGGCCCTTCAACCGCCCCAGGAACTCCTTCCGCGTCCGCGGCCTGTCCCCGTATCCCCACGCCTTACCCCCGGTCTGCCCGGGGTTCCACCAGATGCCGCCATACTCGCTGCACATGAAAGGCTGGCCGGCGTAGTCGGCGTCGGTGGCGTGATTGCGGTAGGGCTTACCCTTGCGCAAGGGGTCCTGCCGCTTCGCGAACTCGACGGGATCCTGAGTGTAGTCGTGGTTGTCATCAAAATCGGTCACCACGTGGGTGTAGCCGCTTGTGTCAATAACCGGGCGCGAAGGATCGATGGCGCGCGTGAGCCGGTAGATGTGGGCGATGGCCGCGCGCCGTTCGGATTCGGGCGTCTCGTTGGTGGGGCACCACCCGATGACGCTTGGATGGTTCCGGTCGCGCTGCAACTCCTCCACCCACTCCGACGCGTGGTTCTCAAGGGCCTCGGAGCTGGAGAAATCGAGGCCCCAGTCCGGGAACTCGCCCCAAACCAAGTAGCCCATGCGGTCGGCCCAGTACAAGAACCGCGGTTCAAACACCTTCTGGTGAAGGCGCGCTCCGTTGAACCCCATGGCCATGCTGAGGGCGATATCACGTTTCAGTTCGCGGTCTGTGCGCGCGGTATAGATGCCTTTCGGGTAGAACCCCTGGTCCAGCACCAGCCGCTGAAAGAGCACCTCGCCGTTGAGCAGGAATTTGTTGCCGTCAATGGCGACCTTGCGGAAGCCGAAGTAGCTGGAAACGCGGTCAAGCTCCTTGCCCTTGCGCGACACGCTCAGTTCGAGCGAGTACAAGAAAGGGTCCGTCGGCGACCAAGCTCGCACATCGGGCACGTCAAGCACGGCGAATGTGTTGCGCCACGCCACGGGCGCTTCGGTTTCGGCCACAATCCGGCGCCCGGCGCGCACGACGGCCCGCAACGTGGCGGGTGGCCCCTGCGCATCGGCCTGCACCACCACGCGGCCCGAATCCAGGTCGGGGGTGATCGTCACCCGATCCAACCACGCATCGCCTACTGCTTCGAGCCAGACCGTCTGCCAGATGCCGGTCGTACGACGGTACAGACAGCCGTAGGATTCGTGGCGTTGGGACTGCTTGCCCGAGGGTTGCAGTTTGGTCCGCACAAGGTCCACGGCGCGAATGACGATTTCGTTCCGGCCGGACTGTAGCGCCGGGGTGATGTCGAACGAGAATTGGACGTAGCCGCCGCGATGGCGCCCGATTTCCACGCCGTTCACCCACACCGTCGCCTCGTAGTCGCATGCGCCCACGTGGAGCAGCACGCGGCGGCCTTGCCACGCCTTGGGCAGGGTCACCTGCTTGCGGTACCACACGGCATCCATGAAATCCAGGGTTCCGACGCCGCTCAGGCTGCTCTCCGGGCAGAAAGGCACCACGATGGAATCACGGAGTTTCTTGCCGGTGGACAGGCCTCTGGCTTCACCGGAATTCCCCGGGTCAATCTCGAATTGCCACTCGCCGTTGAGGTTCACCCAGTCGGACCGCTCGAAATCGGGCCGAGGGTGCTGGGATCTCGGAACAGACTTCGCCATCAAACGCTCCCCTTACGTCCGCCACGCAAGACCACATCAACGCCGCAAGCTTACTCGATCGGGTCCGAACGAATCCATGGATTTCGCCTCGTACCTGACCGGGGGCCAGTATGGCTGATGCCCGGACGGTGCCGGACACACACTGCCCCCTGCACGGAAGGGTGCAAGCGGAATGCCATTTCCCTCAACGTTGGGAGGAAACGCACGTTTCTCACCTGAAGACAGGGGCTTAGGCGTAGTCATGCTACGCGACCCTCGATGATTATCCCAGGCTCGGCAAGGGCACGGACGACGAAGATTCGTCAGAATGGCAGGCCCTGGAAGCAGGATGTGGATGCCAATGCTGACAGAAGACGCCCCGCGGGCTGGGGCACCCATCC
>JAAEQP010001833.1 GCA_024231375.1 bacterium
GGTGAGCGCTCACCCGCAAGAGATCCCTCGACTTCGCTCGGGATGACGTGGTTGGGGCATCTAGTTCGCGGTGCGTCGTTCACTCGGTACTGGCGCGGGTTCCTGGGGTTTCCGCTTGCCTGCATCACGAACGGCGCTTGGCCTTTCGGCTCTTGGGTTTCGCCTTGGTCTTGGCGCGCCCGTTCTCAGGTTCCGTCTCAATTCCCAGTGCGAAGCGGAGTACCTCGCTCATCTGTTTGACGAAGTGGAAGCGCACGCGTTTGCGTGCGGTGTCGGGTACTTCCTCCAGATCCTTCTCGCATCGCTTGGGAAGGACGATGTCCTTGACGCCTGCGCGCACGGCGGCCAAGACCTTTTCCTTGACGCCACCCACGGGCAACACCAGTCCGCGCAACGTGATTTCGCCTGTCATGGCGAGGTTGTTGCGGACGCGTTTGCCGGTCAACAGCGATGTGACCGCGGTCAGAATCGTGACGCCCGCGCTTGGCCCGTCTTTGGGGACGGCGCCGGCCGGTACGTGGATGTGAATGTCGAAGGAACTGAAGTCTTCGTCGCCCAGGCCGAGGAGCGGGGCGTTGGCGCGGATATAGCTCATGACGGCCTGGGCGGATTCCTTCATGACATCGCCCAGTTGTCCGGTCAACACCAACGCGCCTTTACCGGGCATACGGGTCGCTTCGACGAAGAGGATGTCGCCGCCGGTCGCGGTCCACGCCAGTCCCGTGGCCACGCCCGGAATGCGTGTGCGTTCGGCGACTTCGTGAAACACCTTCTCAGCGCCGAGATACTCATGAAGATCGGGTGCGTCGATGCGGATGGGTTTGCGCCGACGCTCGGCGAATTTGCGCGCACTGCCGCGGCATACGTTGGCGATTTCACGTTCGAGATTGCGCACGCCGGCCTCGCGGGTGTAGGCGTCGATGACTTTGCGCAACGCGGCGACAGTGAAGCTCATTTTCTTGGACACGAGCCCGTGGGCATCGAGTTGGCGCGGCACCAGGTACTTTTTGGCGATATTCAGCTTCTCGGGCGTGGTGTACCCGGGAATCTCGATGATCTCCATACGGTCGCGCAAGGCCCAGGGGATGGTGTCGAGCATGTTGGCCGTGGCGATGAACATGACTTTGGAGAGGTCGAAGGGAACGTTGAGGTACAGGTCCGTGAACGAGTCGTTCTGAGCCGGGTCCAGCACTTCAAGGAGCGCGCTGGACGGGTCGCCGCGGAAATCCGATCCCAGTTTGTCGATTTCGTCGAGCATGAACACCGGATTGCGCGTCCGGGCCTTGCGGATGCTCTGGATGATGCGGCCCGGTAGCGCACCCACGTAGGTTCTGCGGTGGCCGCGAATCTCGGCTTCGTCGCGCATGCCACCCAGCGACATCCGCGTGAATTTCCGTTCAAGCGCGCGTGCGATCGATTTTCCCAGCGAGGTCTTGCCTACGCCCGGAGGACCCACGAAGCACAGGATAGGACCGGTCGCGTCGGGTTTGAGCTTTCTGACGGCGAGATACTCCACGATGCGGCGTTTGACGCGTTCCAGGCCGTAGTGATCTTCGTCGAGGATCTGCTGGGCCATGTCGATGTCCAGGCGGTCATCCGTCTCGGTATTCCAAGGCAGCTCGACAATCCAGTCCAGATAGGTCGTAATGACATGGTACTCGGCGCTGGCCTCGTTCATCTTGGTCAGGCGGTTCAGTTCCCGATCTGCCTCGCGGCGCACTTCTTTGGGGAGTTCAAGCGCCTCGATCTGTTTCGCGTACCGCGCGATATCGGGGTTCTGGTCCTGGCCTTCGCCGAGTTCTTCCTGGATGGCCTTCAACTGCTGGCGGAGATAGAATTCCCGTTGTCCTTGGTCGATGGAGCTCTTTACGTCGCTCTGGATCTTGTCCGACAGCTCGAGCAGTTCGACCTCGCGGCCAAGAAGGTAGGTCAGACGCTCCAAACGCTTCTTACGGTCGAGAGTGCGCAGGATCTTCTGCTTCTCGGGGAGGGAGATACTGAGGTTGCTCGCGACGAGGTCGGCCAGGAAGCCGGGGTCCGTGATGCTTTCGAGGACCGCATGGGCGCCGTCGGGAATGGCGGGAGAGAGTTGAATGAGCCGGGCCATTTGGCTCTTGACGGTTGTCGCCAGGACTTCGAGGCGATCGCCGCCGTCCGAGTCCGGTTCTTCGAGCAACATGACCCGGACGATTGGATAGGGTTCCCGCCGCACGACGCCAAGGACCTTGAAGCGTTTCAACGCCTGGATCACGACGTTCATGGTCCCGTCGGGAACGTGCTGCAACTGCAGAATGCGAGCGATGGCGCCGATTTCGTATGCGTTGTCGACGCTGGATTCCTCGGCTTCGGGGTCCTTCAGCGTGAGGATGGCCACCATCTTGTCTTTCATGGCGGCATCGTCGATGAGTTTCACTTCCCGCTTTTCGGTGACCCGCAAGGGGGTGACGGACATGGGAAAGACCACCTGATTCGTGAGAATCAGGAGAGGAAGCTGCTCAGGAAAGCTGGTTTCCTCCGGGGGGGGTTCTATAGGGGCATGGGGGTCGTGCTCGTTCATTCTTCGACCTCCTTCGCTCCATCAGACACTCCTGCTTCCGTAGGGTCCTCCTCGGAAGAACGCGGTATGCTGACGGTCAAGTAACCATCCTTGTATTCCGCCTCGATGGCGTCGGTGTGGGTATCCTCCGGCAATCTGACCAGGCGGGTGAAGTTGCCGTAGGGAATCTCCAATTGCTGCACGTGCCGGGTGTTGTCGGGAATCCGCATCTGACGGACGCCCTGAATACGAAGCACACCACCGTCGACTTCGACAACGATCTTATCCTTGTCGATGCCGGGCAGTTCCAGCACGATGACGAAATCGTGTTCCCGTTCGTACACATTGGCCGGCGGCTGCCACGTGGCGGAGTTCAGGTGCTCCAGTTTCTCGGGGTCGTGCATGCCCCCGGTCAGGGAGTACATGCGCGACATGAAGTAGTCGAAATTGCGCATGAGATAGTCCTCGAAAACCCAGTACAACGATGGAGTATAGCGTCGGGAGCGGAATTGAAGCAAACCCATCCGAGCCGTATACTTAACACAGAACACACTGGCGCCGTGGCGGTGCCGGGGAACCTGGGAGTCGCTGTCCAGTGAAATCCATTGTCGTCATCCCCACGTACAACGAAGCGGAAAACATCCAGCTTCTCATCAAAGCGATCCACAAGGCCTGTCCCGATCTGGACGTCTTGGTGGTGGACGACGGATCGCCGGACGGTACGGCCGCCCTCGCCCGGGAGATGTCTGGCGTTGAGGTCCTGGAACGGTCGGGGAAGCTCGGTCTGGGCACGGCCTACGTCGCGGGTTTCAAACGCGTGCTTGAACAGGGCTACGAGCGCATCGTTGGGATGGACGCCGATTTCAGTCACGATCCCAAGGTGCTCCCGGCGCTTCTGGAGTTGCTGGATAAGCATGATGTGGGGATAGGGGCGCGTTACGTACCGGGCGGCGGCACACGGAACTGGGGCATTCATCGGAGATTACTCAGCCGCACCTCGAATCTGGTCGCCAAGTTGATCCTGTGGATGCCTGTCCACGACGTGACCGGGGCGTATCGTGCGTACCGCCGTGATGTCCTGGAGCGGATGGAATTGGATACGTTGCGATCCGAGGGCTATGCGTTCGTGGTTGAGATTCTCTACCGGGCGCACAAGAACGGAGCCACGGTGGGGGAGACGCCCATTATCTTCGAGGACCGTCAGCGCGGGGCTTCGAAGATCAGCAAGTCGGAGATCTGGCGCGGAATCACAAACCTGTTCCGGCTGCGTTTCGGGGGGTAGCTGCGGAACCCGGGGACACGTAGTCGCGCCGGGGACGGCGCTTGGTACATGTCCCCGCGGGACAGTCGCTGGGTGAACGAGATTCTTCGCGTTGCTCAGGATGACGTGCGCCGTTAGATGGTCGCTGGATGGGCCGCGAAGAAGGCCCAGATTGTTTCCGTAGCGTCCATGTCTTGGGTCGTGGGGCCGATGAGCCACACTGGCGCGTACTGGGCGCGGCCGGGCCACACGTGGCCGCCTCCATCGAGGGTGTAGAGGACCACTTCCGCTCCCACGCAACCACTACCGTACGTCGTGCGGGTGACGAGTACCCCGTCGTCCGGGTCCAGATCGTCAAGGGCCTCGACGACTCCCGGCGCGGCGCATCCATTGCGGTCGACGAATAACCCCACCGATTCCTCCACGGACAACACCTCGCCGCAGGACAGCCCCAGCGCCGTCACCTCGCCACCGTCCCACGGGACGAGGGGGTCGGCGGTGCCGTTGACGATCAGCATAGGCATTGGCTGCGCGGATGCGCATGTGTCGGCAATGTTGACCGGAACGTTTCCGATGACGGGCGCCGCCGCGGCGAACACGTCCGCCCGTTCGCACACCAGCCGGTAGGACATCATGCCGCCGTTTGACACGCCCGTGACGTAGACGCGTTCCGCATCGAGTCCGTGGGTGGCCACGAGGCGATCTATCAGCGCAGTGAGAAAACCCACGTCGTCCGGCAGAGCGTCTTTGCTGCTCGAACTGCATGTCGTGCCGCGTCCGTCGTTCCATTGATGGTCCAGCCCGTCCGGATAGGCCACGACGAACTCCTCGCGGTCGGCGAGGGTGTTGAACCCGGTGAGCCGTTCCATGCGGACGCCAGTGCCCCCAGCGCCGTGCAAGACAAGCACCAGCGGGGTTGCCCCATCTTTGGCGAAGGATGGGGGCAAATGCACGCGGTAGGTCCGGTCCAGGCCATCGTGCTCGAGCAGTCCTACATACGTGGCGCCACGCGGACCGGGACAGCCCGAAAGGACGCCCGCCACGGCGACTGCTGTCACAGTCAGCGCCGCGGCCCATCGAGTCGTAGCGTGCATACCCCGGTTCCTTCATGCGTTGCTGATCCGAGTACCTTCTGTTTAGATAAGTACACCGTTGTAGGGGGATTCGTTACGGGAGGGGTGGGGGGCAGGGTCGTTATGGAGGGCGGTCACGCGGATGACGAGCAACTTCGCTATCGCCGGTGAGCAACACGCGGACATACAGTTACGACGGGTATGGGGTGTTGACGCAGTTGTCGACCACGAATGCACACCAATGGGGCGCTAATCCGGGCGCTTTTTGACAGGATAACAGGATGGCTGGATGGGGCGGGAATGGAGACCTGTCGGTCGGAGGATGTGGCGCGGTCGGAGCGCGGCCAGGAGACCGCGACCGGCCACAGCGGAGAATGGACCGGTGTAGCGCAGGCGTCTCGCCTGCATCTTCTCCAGATGGCACCCAAGAATGCAGGCGAGACGTCTGCGCTACTAAGCCGGCCTGTTCGATGTGCGGTGGCCTTTGGCTGCTTTCGGCGTTCCGTGTGTACCGGGTTAGAAGCGGATGAAC
>JAAEQP010001834.1 GCA_024231375.1 bacterium
AGACATCGAAATCGTATCTACCCATCAACGGGGCTCCTGAATACGGTGCGGCCGTGCGTGAAATGCTATTCGGCACAGACCATGAAATCATCGCGGGCAAACGCGCCGCGACGGCCCAGACCCCGGGCGGCACAGGCGCATTGCGCGTGGCGGGCGACTTCATCAAAACCATGTTCCCCGGTGCGAAGCTCTGGATGAGCGATCCCACCTGGGCGAATCACGCCAACATTTTCCGCGCAGCGGGTGTAGAAACCAAGGCCTACCCATACTACGATGCAGCGACGCATGGCATGGATTTTGGAGCGATGGCCGCAGCCCTCAGCGAGGTATCGGGCGAGGATTTCGTGCTGCTCCACGGGTGCTGCCACAATCCCACGGGCGTCGATCCCACGCAGGAACAGTGGCGCGAATTGGCGGCCATCCGAGATAAGGCCGGCTGGACGCCCCTGATGGATTTCGCTTATCAGGGATTCGGAACGGGTCTTGAAGAAGATGCCGCCGGACTGCGGGCGTTTTGCACGGCGGGTTGTGAACTGCTGATTGCGGGGTCCTTCTCGAAGAACTTCGGCCTGTACAAGGAACGCGTTGGGTCATTGACGGCGGTGGCGGCTTCGGAAGCGGATGCGGGCGTGGCCCTGAGCCATGTGAAGCGCACCATCCGATCCAACTACTCGAACCCGCCGGCTCACGGTGGCCTGGTGGTAGCAACCATTCTCGGCGACGCCGAGCTGCGGACCCAGTGGGAAGGCGAAGTGCAGGACATGCGGGATCGCATCAACGGAATGCGTTCACTCTTCGTCGAGACGCTCAAAGCGAAGGGTGTGGACCGGGACTTCGAATTCATCAAGAAACAGAACGGTATGTTCTCCTTTTCGGGCCTCACGAAGGACCAAGTGGCCACGCTGCGTGAGAAGTACTCCATCTACATTGTGGGTTCGGGGCGGATCAACGTGGCAGGCATGACCGAAGCCAACATGGATGCTCTGTGTACGGCGATTGCGGACGTGCTGTAGGCGCGTGCCGGTCCTCTTTCCGGTACGATATTGAGTAATGAAACGCGGGGGTGTCCCTTGGG
>JAAEQP010001835.1 GCA_024231375.1 bacterium
CAGAAGTTCATGGACGCGAAACAGAAGCTCATTGGATGGGACTACTTCGGCGACATTTTGCGTCAGAAGCTGACGTTTCCGGCGGGCGGCTTCACCCATTTTGACGATCGTCTCGCGTTCTATTCCTATTTCCCGCTCATCCAGCACGAGACCGACCCCGAACTCAAGACCCTGTGGTTGCGCAGTCTCGAGCGGAGTTGGGAAGTGAAGCGCATCGAGGCCGTGCCCTGGTTCAACTTCATCTATGGCGCGCTGACGGGCAACGACTGCGAGGAGGACCGTGCCGTCGACCATTTGCGGGGGTGGCCGCTGGACCTGCTTAGGCACTCGTACACCAATTCGCATCGCGACGATCTGTATCCGCCGAAGGGGTACCGCGTGTACGCGCGGCGACCCCGTCCGCTCAACCCGCGCGAAGGCGAGCCCAACCGATGGGACGGCGATTTCATGCGGTTGGACGGCACCTACGGAGGCAGAATGGTTTCCGACCCCAGCGGCTGGTTGGATGCGTACTGGATGGGCCGCTACTACGGATTCATCACAGCGCCAGCGACCGACGACGAGGCACTCACGACGGTGCCGAAGCGCGGGCTGCAGCTCGGGGCCGATCCTTACGTCGGGCCTGCGCGCCCCAAGCTGTGGCACGAGAAATGAGGGTGGCGGGAGCGCACTGGCGCTTCCGCGCGAAAACCTCTAGAATGGCCTCAACGGCAGGCGGACGTCTCTTGGCTGTGTCTCGGATTCCGGGACGCGCCGCATCTGTGGAGCTCCATTCCCATGTTCATGCAGGGGAGACGCAGTAACCACTCCGGGACCGGTTTTCCCAAGGGAACGGAGGGCGCCTGCTATCGGCGACTCCATGCCGTACTGAGCGTCACCGCCATCCTTGCCTTATCCAGCTTCTGGCCTTCCGAGGCCGCGGAGCCCGCGTCGTCCCATTCCCTGCCGGTCTTGTCCGGTTGTGAATACGACTACCCTCCATTCTGCACAGGCACGGACGACGGCCAGGCCGAGGGGTTTGCCGTTGACCTGTTGCGCGCCTCGCTGAAGGCCATGGATCGGGGTGTCACATTCAGAGTCGGCGTGTGGGCCGAAATCAAACAGGACCTGGCCGAAGGCCGCATTCAGGCGTTGCCTTTGGTGGGGCGGACGCCTGAGCGCGAGGAGATCTACGATTTCACGTTCCCCTATCTCACCTTGCGCGGCGCCATTGTAGTACGAGAGGGCACGGAGGGAATCACGTCTCTGACGGATCTTCGCGGCAAAGGCGTCGCCGTGATGAAGGGCGACAACGCGGAAGAGTTCATGCGGCGGGCGAATGTGGGGGCATCCTTGGTCGGGACCGCGACCTTCGAGGTGGCCCTGAGCGAATTGTCACAGGGCAAACACGATGCGGTTGTGATGCAACGTCTCCTGGCGCTTCGCCTCATGGCGCAGGAGGGCATCGATAATCTGCAGTTCGTGGGAGGGCCGCTCGACGCGTTCGCCCAGGATTTCTGCTTTGCCGTGAAGGAAGGCGACACGGCACTGCTGTCCGTGTTGAACGAGGGGCTCGCGCTGACCATGGCGGATGGCACGTTTCGCACGCTCCACACGAAATGGTTCGCCGATCAAGAACCGCTCGCCAGAAGTCGGCTCGTGATCGGCAGCGACGACAACTATCCACCCTACGAATATCTCGATGAGAACGGGGAACCCACTGGGTTCAATGTCGCCCTGACTCGGGCTGTAGCCGACCTCCTGGGCTTCGACGTGGTCATTTGGGCAGCGCCCTGGGCGGAAATACGGCAGGCTTTGGACGCCGGGGAGATTGACGCGATCCAAGGCATGTTCTACTCACTACCGCGCGACCGCAAGTATGAGTTCTCGCAGCCGCACGGCGTGGTCCATCACGGGATTGTCGTTCGCAAGGACATGGCCGATCTCCCCTCAACCATGGCCGATCTGGCTGGCAAGCGAATTGCCGTGCTGGAAATGAGTCGTACGTATGAGTTTGCGGTACAGTATGGATACGGGAGTCAGCTCACAGGCAAGGCCAACGAGGAAGACGCGTTGCGTGAGTTGGCTCAAGGGAAACACGACTGCGTCTTGGCGGGTCGAGTCCCGACGCGCTATCTGATCGAGAAGAATGGTTGGGACAATCTTGTCGTCGTGGGCGAACCCTTGTTGACGTCAGAGTATTGCTTCTCCGTCTTGGACGAGAACCGCATACTGGCTGCGCGATTCTCGGACGCCTTGGTGGAACTGCGCCAGAACGGCGAGTACCAACGGCTTCGGCGGGAATGGCTCGGAGTCTATGATGATGAACGCATGGAAGCCAGGGAATTCCTCCGTTACGCGAGTTGGGTCCTTGTCCCCCTGTTCCTTGTGATGGTGCTGATCGCGGTCTGGGTGTGGACGCTGAGGCGACAGGTGGCGAGTCGTACCCGGGCGCTTCGCGAAAGTGAGGGTCGCTTCTCGCGCGCCATGGACGGCGCCAGCGAAGGACTCTGGGACTGGGATCTCCGGACGGGCGAGGTGTACTTCTCTCCCCACTGGAAGGCCATGCTCGGATACCGGGATGACGAGATTGGCGGCAGCTACGAGGAATGGGAACGGCTGCTCCATCCCGACGATCTCGATGATGCCCGGCGCATAGTAGACGCCTACGTCAAGGGGCAGTCCGACAAGCTCGAGTTCGAATTCCGCATGCACCACAAGGACGGACACTGGGTCGACATCCTTTCACGCGGCGGCGTGGATGAGCGCGGCCCCGACGGCACAGCCCTGCGGATGACCGGCACGCACGTCGATATCTCGCACCAGAAGCAACTTGAGGGGCAACTCCGGGAAGTGGTGTCCGAACTGGAACACAGCAACCGGGAGTTGGAGGAGTTCGCGTACGTGGCATCGCACGATTTGCGTTCACCCCTCACAGCCCTAGACAGCCTCACCGATTGGCTTGCCGAGGACCTGGGCAACGATCTCTCTCCCCAGAGCGCGGACCACATGCGTCTCATCAGGGCACGCGTCTCGCGCATGCAGAAACTGCTCGACGATCTGCTTGAGTATTCGCGTGCCGGCCAGTCCAGCGCCAGCGTGGCGTCCGTGGACGTGGAACGGCTGGTGCGCCAGTCTGCGGAGTTGATGACCGGTGAAATGCCCATTACCGTGGAGGCGGCCGACCTGCCAACGATCAAGACCGCGGCGACCCCGTTCCGGCAGGTCCTCTCTAACCTCATCTCGAACGCCGCGAAGCACCACGACCAGGATGCTTGCACCATTACGGTCACCTCGCGGGATGCAGGGGCATACTGGGAGTTTCGCGTCATTGACGACGGCCCCGGCATTCCGCCAGAATCCCAGGAGACCGTGTTCGGCATGTTCCAGGCCCTTAGACCGAGGGATGAGCGTGAAGCCAGCGGGATGGGCCTCGCCTTGGTGCGCAAACTGGTGGAGCACTATGGGGGAATGGTCTACATAGAATCTTCAGGCGAGCGCGGAACGGGCGTCGTATTCACGTGGCCCAAACGCATCCCCAAGGAATGATACCGTGACATACCCAAATGATTTGAAGCTTCTGCTCATCGACGATGACGAAGTGGACCGGATGCGAATCCGGCGCTTTCTGATCGCGGGCGCGAAGGTGCCGTTCGCGTTGGAGGAGGCCTTCACGGCGTCCGACGGACTCGAGAAGCTGCACGCCCGGTCGTTCGATTGCGTCCTTCTGGATTTCCGTTTGCCAGACAAGGATGGGATGCAGGTTCTTCAGAAGATGGGCGCGTCGCTTGACGACCCGCCGCCCACCATTCTGCAAACGGTCGTGGACGATGAGGCGCTGGGCTCCGAGGCCATCGCGGCAGGGGCTCAGGATTACCTGGTCAAGGGGCAGTTCGACGCGCGCCTCCTGATGAGAACCATTCGCTACGCCATCCAGCGCCACAGTCTGTTGCGGGAAAAGGACCGACTGGTCCGCGAGTTGGAGGAGGCCGCGGCCAACATCAAACAACTGGCTGGCATGCTGCCGATCTGCTCCCACTGCAAGAAGATTCGGGATGACGAAGGATACTGGAGCATCGTGGAGGAGTACATCACCGCCCGCTCGGAAGTGACATTCTCCCACGGCATCTGCCCGGATTGCGCCGCCGCTCTCTATCCGGACGTCGACCTCTCGTAGGCGTTCCTCGCCCGGCGGGCGCGATCACGGGCATTGAACCAAGCTGTGGGCGTTCCTATCATGCACTGGCTTAGGATATGTGCTTTACGGTTCGGCTTGTCCGATTATCACGTGGAGAAGACTGCGCATGACGCCTCGATTCCTCGACCGGCGAAATCTGTATGTCCGGCCGCTGTCCGAGCGGCCGGATCGAATCCATGTGGACGGGTTCACATCCCTCAACTCCGCGGAACCAAATTCCGGCACCTTTGACCAGACCCTCGACGAGATCGTCGACCGCATTGTGTGCGCGCGCGAGTCCGGTAGCTCCCGCATGATGACCTTCGGCGCCCATGCCATCAAGAACGGCATGGGTTCCGTGCTGGCAGGCTTGACAAGCAACGAGTGGCTCACGCACTTGGCCACGAACGGCGCGGGCGTCATCCACGACTGGGAATTCGCCTATCAGGGACATTCCAGCGAAGACGTGCGCACCAACGTAGCAGCCGGCACCTTCGGCATCTGGGAAGAGACGGGGTTCTACATCAACCTGGCCGTGCGGGTGGGCGCATACCGAGGTCTGGGATACGGCGCTTCGGTGGCGGAATTGATACATCGTGAGGGTCTCGACATCCCGTCCCGCGAGCAGCTCGCCGAG
>JAAEQP010001836.1 GCA_024231375.1 bacterium
CCTGCGCCGCTTCCTGCGCCACGGCACCGGACAATGTGTAGGCCAAGCACCCGAGCCCGAGTACCACTACGCTAACTCGCCGCATGTTGCCCTCCTTCTGTAAACGGGCCGTACCCCGCCCCACGCCTGTCCGAGCGAGCGCCTCCTCCCGGCCTTAGCCGCAGGAGACCGCGTCCAGTTCAATCTCAAAGAGCAGGTCATCCCGGCACACGTCGTTATTCACGCGCACGACGGGCATATCGGGCACCTTCTCTTTCTCACAATACCGCCCAAAGGCATCGGCGTCCTCGGTCATCTTGTAGTACGCCACGAAGCGGGTCACGTCTTCCCAGTCCATGTCACGCGAATTCAGGATCGCTCTCACGACTTCCATGGTCCGCGCCACCTGCCCGTCCATGTCACCCACGAACTGCGTGTGCCCTTCTTCCGCAATGCTCGCGGTTCCGGAAACAAAGATACGGCGGAGACCCGGCACATCGAGTTCTGTGGCGCGACTGAACGAACTGCCGTAATCCAACGCCGGATTCTGAAGGGGCGAGGCGACCGCACGCGCGCACAGGTCATCCGTCTTCGCCTTCGCCGCAAGCAGACCGGACATGAGGGCTGCGCCCGCCACGTTGGTGCCGCCCATGCCCGTACTCGCCGGGACGAGGCCGTCGAAGATCCCGTGCTCCCGGAAGAACACGTCTCGCACGTCGTTGAAGGAGCCATACCAGGACAGGATGTCGCGATTGTAGAACCACGTACGCACGACGTTCGAGAAGTCCATGCCCACCGAGCTCAGCGCGCCTATCATCCGGTCGAACACCTGCTGGGTCTGCTCTTCGTCGGAACACGATGTCGATGCAGGGCCAAGTCCGCCGAGGCGGCAGTACTGCGCCAGGTCGTCCTCGAAGAAGCGGCCCACGACCTTCCCGTCGATTTCGATGGACTCAACATCGATGCCCGACACGGCCCAAATCTGGGTCCCGCAGAAGGCATCGGAAGCGTTGTTGGCCTCGTGTATCCACGTCACCGGCCACGTGATTTCTCCAAAGGCCCCATGCATGACGGGACACCGTTTTGCCGAGCTACCGTCGAGGTCCGACTTCGCGTGAGCGGAAGTTCCTGCGCCAAACAGGTCCTGGGCGATGACGCTCGAGTCCGTCTGTTGGAGAAGGTCGGACGCCCTGCCCAGCGTATCCGCGGGAGACTCTCCTTCCAGTGGCGTCACGGTGAGGAAGTGCTCCGTGCACCCCGCGCGGGGCAGCGTGATCATGTGCATCCCTGGCGCTTGGTGTTTCTCCACCTTGGCGTCGGGAGTACTGCTTTGGTTTGTCATACTGTTTTCCTTGTCGTTACCGTGTATGGTTCGCGGCGCCGGTAGTCACGCGGCCGACGCGCTTGGTTCATCCTGTTTCCACATTCTCGATGCTTTCGAGCTTCAATGGATTTCGGGCGGACATCAGCGGCGGCCTGATGCGCCCGTCTGCGGGCAAGAACCACTTCATGGCGCCCGGCGCCTTGGCTTCAGTGCACTCGCGCGATGCCGGGGAGGCGTCCCCGCCGCACCGCTAGAGTGACAGTAAGAATTCGGTC
>JAAEQP010001837.1 GCA_024231375.1 bacterium
GAGCATGGTGATGGTCATGGGTCCGAGGCCGCCGGGCACCGGTGTGATTTTGGACGCCACTTCGCTGGCGGAGGAGAACTCGACGTCGCCGACGAGCTTGGTCTTTTTCTTGGCGTCGGGGTCGGGGTTGTCGATCCTGTTGACTCCAACGTCTAGGACCACGGCGCCCGGTTTGATCATGTCGCCCTTGATTACTTCCGGGACTCCCACGGCGGCGATCAAGATGTCGGCGCGCTTGGTGTGGAACTCCATGTCCTTGGTGCGGGTGTGGCAGACGGTAACGGTGGCGTTGGCGCCGTCGGCCTTCTGTACCAGCATCATGGCCACGGGCTTGCCTACGATGTTGCTGCGTCCCACGATGACGACCTCGGCGCCCGACGTCTCGACGCCCGCGCGTTTGAGGACCTCGATGCAGCCGTGCGGCGTGCAGGGCAGGTACTTGGCGTCGCCGATCATGAGGCGGCCTACGTTCACGGGATGGAATCCGTCCACGTCCTTGTCCGGGTCGATGGCGTAGAGGACTTTTTCTTCGTTGATGTGCTTGGGCAGGGGAAGCTGTACGAGGATGCCGTTGACCTTGTCGTCGGCGTTAAGCTCGTCGATCAGTTTGAGGAGGTCTTCCTCGGGCCAGTCGATGGGTTTCCTGTACTCGAGGGAAGTGATGCCCAACTCTTCACAGGTCTTGATTTTGTTCTTCACGTAGACCTGGCTCGC
>JAAEQP010001838.1 GCA_024231375.1 bacterium
CACCACCACCGGCTTCCGCCCCACCTGCGACCACGGACACGACCCGGTCCCGTGCGTCGTCATGGACCCGTTCTGGGGCGCCGGCACGGTCGGCGTCGTGGCCCAGAACTGCAACGTCCACGCCATCGGCATCGAACTGAACCCGGAGTACATCGAACTCAGCAAGCGACGGCTAGAGCAAGGGGTGCTCTTTTGAGGCGCTGCGCGACGTGCTACTACTACCGGCCGTTGGGCTGTCAGGACACATGGACCCGCGTAGGCCCTGACGACTCGTGCAGGCGGTGGAAGCCGGTGCCCGCGTGATCCGCTACGAACTTGTCATCCCCGGCACGCCGGTAGCCTGGCAGCGGACGGGCGGCTCAGGAAAGAGACGCTTCACCCAGACGAAGACGAAGGCGCAAGAGGAACTCATCGCGTGGACCTCGGCATCCATCATCCGCGCGCCGATACCCGGGCCCCTGCGCGTGACGATCCGGGCATGGTGGCCCTCGCTCAAGCCCGACAGGAAGAAGAACCCCCGGCCGGCGAAGCGGAAGGACACGCAACCGGACGCGGACAACGTTGGGAAGCTCGTCCTCGACGGGCTCCAGAAGGGCGGCGCATTCCACAACGACGGACAGGTGGCGGCGCTGCACGTATTCACATGGCACGCCGCACAGGGCGACGAGCCGCGCACCGAGATTGACATCGAACAGATTGAAGGGGAGTGAAATGACGACCATCGACCTGGAAACCGCGAAGACCACCGAGCAGGCAGCGGAAGCTCTCGGGGTATCGCCCTCGAAGCTGCGCGACTTCATGACGAAGAACGAAATCACCGTGGTGAAGTGGGGGACGCAGAACGTCTTCACCCCCGAAGACATGACCCGTATCCGCGGATTGATGGACGGGCGCTGCCCAAACTGCGGGTGGAAGAAGGGCGACGAAGTTCTACCCAGCGACCCCAACGTGGCCGAGAACAAGCCCGAGCCCGC
>JAAEQP010001839.1 GCA_024231375.1 bacterium
CACCGAATACCGGCTTCCGCGTCTCCCACTTCCCCCGGGTGTAATCCGGCACCTCGACCGGTTTGCTGCCGTTGGCAATGGATTCTTCGGAAAGGGCGACAATGCAGCTCATGGCAACGGAGTCGTACACGTCAATGGGCGTCTGCATCTTGTTGCGCACGGCGTCCACGAAGAGCTTCAGCTCGAGGTAGTCGGTGCCGCCGTGGCTGTGCGCGCCGGCCTCGCCCAGCATCTGTTTCCACCAGGGATGCTCGTACTCTTCCTGGTACGGCGCGAACGACTCCCACTGGTGGAACTCGGGACTACGGTCCGTGACGTACACCGCGTTGCGCTGCTCGTTGTAGAGTCCGAGCGTGCCCTGGATCAGCCACCGGTTGTCGTAGGGGCGGGGCAGTTGCATGTCGTAGTTGATGACGATGGTTTTGCCCTTGCGCGTCTTGACGATGGTGGTGACGATGTCGCCCTGTTTGTACACACGCTTCGCGCCGGGATGGTCCGGGCCGAACTTGCGCGCGAAGTACGCGTTGATGCCGCGCGACGACGTGGCCGTCGACGTGAGGTGCGCGAAGGCGTCGCCACAGTTGATGTCCATCCAACTCAACACCGGGCCGAGGCTGTGTGTTGGGTACTGGTCGCAGTTGCGGTTGATGAGGAAGTCGGCCGGCCACCGGTCGTTGCCTTGCCGGTCAAAGAACCAATGGTCGATGCAATCGTGCGAGTGTGCGCAATGGCAGTGAACCACCTCGCCGAACAGCCCCTGGCGAATCATGTTGAGCACGGCCAAGTTGTCGCGCCGGAAACTCCAGTTCTCGAGCATCATGCACGGCACGCCGGTTTCCTCGTGCGTCTTGATCAGGTCCCAGCATTCCTGTTTCGTGATGGCGGCCGGCACTTCCACGCCTGCGTACTTCCCATGCTTCATGGCGCACACCGCCATGGGCGTATGCCACTGCCAGTACGTGGCGATGATGACCGCGTCGAGGTCGTCCCGTTCGAGCAGGTCGCGGTAGACGTGTTCGTCGCGCGTGTA
>JAAEQP010001840.1 GCA_024231375.1 bacterium
GGTTCCAGGTGTCGGCCACGGGCCACGAAGCCCTCGCGGCCATCGTGTATCACCTCGAATCGGACGACTACCTCTACTTCTACTACCGTGACCGGGCCCTGGCCTTGGCCCGAGGCATCTCGAACTACGACATGGCCCTGGGCTACTTCGCCAAAGCCGAATCCAGTTCGGGTGGCCGCATGATGCCGTCCCATTTCAGTTCACGCGATCACAACGTCTTCAGTGTGGCAACGCCCACGGGGTCCCAGTGCCTTCCGGCTGCGGGCAGCGCGTGGGCCTTCAAGCTAGCGGGGACCCGTCAGGTGGCCCTTTGCACCATCGGCGACGCCGCGACCCGCCAAGGCGAGTTCTACGAGGCGGTGGCCTTTGCCTTGCAGGAATCCCTGCCTGTGGTGTTCGTGGTGGAAGACAATGGCTACGGCATCAGCACCCCGACCGCTTCCATGAACCCCTATACGATCCAAGCCCTGTCCGGGGAGCACATGGTGCGCGTGAACGGCCGCGACCCCTTCGAGATGTTCGAGCGTGGGGGAGAGGCCGTCGACAAGGCGCGGGCCGGTGGCGGACCCACCGTACTGTGGTGCGAACTGGACCGGATCGCGTCGCACACCTGTTCCGACGATCAGCGCGTGTACCGTCCCCAGGAAGAAATCGACGAGGCCGTCCGTCGCGATCCCATCGTGGCCTTCTCGCAAGCGCTGATCGACCGGGGCGACTTGACCGCCGAGGCCTGGGACGCCCTGCAGCAGCAGATCCGCGAACGCGTCGACACGGAGTACCAACAGGCCGAGGCGGCCGCCGATCCTGTGTTGGGCGAGCCGGATTCCCACGTCCTCGAGCCCCATTCCGTTCCCGAGCCACCGTCCGCCGCCGAGACCGTCCCCGCCACCATGGTGGCGGCCGTCAACACCGTCTTGCGCGCCGGACTCGACCAACGGGACCGGATGGTGCTGTTCGGCGAGGATATCGAAGACCCCAAAGGCGGCGTCTTCGGATTCACCAAAGGCCTGTCCACGGCCTTCCCCGGACGCGTTGTCAATTCGCCCCTCGCCGAGGCCACCATCATCGGCGTGGGTGTCGGAATGGCCGTCGCGGGCTACCGCCCCGTGTTCGAACTGCAATTCATCGACTTCCTGCCGCCCGCGCTCAACCAACTGATCACGCAGGTCAGTTGCCTCCGCTGGCGGTCCAAAGGCGCCTGGACATGCCCCTTGGTGCTGATGGCCCCCCACGGGGCCTACCTGCCCGGCGGCGCGGTGTGGCACAGCGAGAGCAAAGAGGGCCTCGTCGCCGGCATCCCGGGCGTACAGGTCGTCATCCCCAGCACACCCGAAGATGCGGCCGGGCTCCTGTGGACCGCTCTGCATTCAGACGATCCCGTCCTGTTCCTGCTCCCGAAACACCTGTTCCGCCAACGGTTTGAGGAAGACGGCGGCCCCATTGAGCCGATTCCGTTTGGGAAGGCGCTCGTGCGGCACACGGGTCACGACGTGACCCTGGTGACCTGGGGGAACTGTGTTGAGTTGGCCGACCAAGCGGCAGAACTGGCTGCGGCGGAAGGAGTCACGGTTGAGGTCATCGACCTGCGGACAATCGTCCCGTGCGACTGGGGCGCCATCGAGACGAGCCTTGAGAAGACGGGCCGCCTCGTGGTCGTCCACGAGGACAACCGGACCGGCGGGTTCGGCAACGTGGTGATCACCGAGATGACCGCGCGCACGGAACGGTGGAACCTGTTCCTCGCGCCGCCGCAACTCGTGGCGCGGACGGATACCCCCGTACCCTACCATCCAACACTGGAGTATGAGGTGTTGCCGGACGTGGCCCAAGTGATGGACGCCATCCGCGCGACCTTGGAGTAAGAACGATGCCGATTGCCGATTTGCACATACCCCAGTTGGGCGAAGGTCTTGTGGAGGTCCGCATCGTCGGGTTCCTCAAGGAACCGGGCGACGCCATCCGCCGCGACGAACCGATCTACACCATGGAAACCGACAAAGCCGAGGTCGAGATCGAGAGTCCCACCGACGGCGTCCTTGAATCCTGGGAAGTGGCCGTTGACGATGTGGTGCCCATCGGGGCCGTGGTGGCGAAGATGCGGGTCGAGCAGACCGGCGATGCGGATGAAGGGTCCGAGCCTGAGTCCGAAGAAGCGCCCGTGGCGTCGAGGGAGCGGTCGGCCGCTGCCGAGAGCCGCCTACGCAACGCCAACATTCCGCCAAGGACGCGCGCCTACGCCAAGCATGCGGGCCTCACCGACGAGGAGATTCTGGAGATACCGGCTGTGTCGAGCAAACTGATGCCCGGCGATGTGGACCGGTACCTTGCCGCCCGCGGCTCGAACGCGGGGTCCGGCGCCGAGTTCGAGGAAGTGCCCATGTCGGCCCGGCAGCGCACCCTGTTCTACCGCCTCACCAACGCGTCGAGCCAGGTCGTACCTGGCACGATCGAGGATGTCGTTCCGTGGGATGTGGTGGAACGTGTCCATGATGCGTACGCGACCCGAGGCGGCGCCGAGGAGACCCGCCCCTCCAAGTTTCTGCTGGTGGCATGGTGTGTGGCCAAGGCGCTGGGCGAGTCCGAGATGTTCCGGTCCACCATTGTCGACGTGAACACCCTGCGGCGATATGCCCACGGCAATCTGGGCATTGCCGTTGCCCTGCCCCACGACGAACTCACCACCGCCGTGGTGCCCCAAGCCGACGCGTTGTCGTTCGACGCGTTTGTGCAGCGGTCACGCGCCGTGATCCAACGTGCGCGTGAAGGCGAGGATCAAGCCACCAAGACCGTGCCCCACATCTCGCTGACGGGTATGACCGCCTTTGGCGTGCGGACCGCCGTACCGGTCGTCGTGCCGCCGTCCGTGGCGACGCTGTTCGTTGGATCGCCTCACCACGTCGTCGAACCCGGTGACGACGGTGAACCCCGTTTGGCCCGCGCCGTGCATCTCGTACTGACATTCGATCACCGCATTATCAACGGCGTCGGCGCCGCCAGCTTTCTGGCCCACGTCAAAGAACGCGTCACAGGCCTGGCCGGCGAACTCGGCGTCGCGGACTGACCCGGAAATCGGGGACATGTTCCAAGCGCCGCCCCGGCGCGACAACGTGTACCCGATTTCCGCGACGATTTCTCCCGTGCCTCCGTCTGTCGGTCCCCAACGACAAATACGAAGGGCGCCCGTCCAGTGTGGACGGGCGCCCTTATCCTATCCAGTCGAGCCGGGCGCGGCCTA
>JAAEQP010001841.1 GCA_024231375.1 bacterium
CCCGCCGTCGCGGTGCCCTTGAGGCCAATCGTGAGGAGAGCCGCATCCTCCGCCGCGGGGCGCGGTAGGTGATCGACGCCCGCACTGCCCGAGAGGCATGTGCGAAGCAGAGCGTCCTCATCGTCGACCTTCTCTATGCCGGTCTTGAAGGCCGTGCGCTCCTTGGCATTCATCGTGACGGTGGTGTGGTCGCAGATGTCGAGCGCGAGCGAGCACGCATAGTAGCACGTCCCGTCCGCCTGGATGCGTGGCGGCTGCGCGAAGACGCACACACGGTCGTAGTTAGCACAACACGTCTTGGTGTCGATGTCTACGCGGTCTTAGATGCACTTCCAACGCTCATCGTTCTTCGTCCGCGCGATGGACGTTTTCTTCCACCCTTTCATGGATGGCGGGTACTTAATCCTCGTGTCGATTGGGTCGAACTTAGCGTTGATCCTCACCATCTTGCGGTTGTTGTCCATTGTGTTGCCGATGTCATCGGTCCGCGGGTCGAAGTACGTGATGAAGTTGCGCTTCTTGTCGGTAAACATGCCATTGAGCTGGAAGTCCTTGATGTGGATAGGTTGGAAGTCCACGACTGGATCTTCGCACCGTCCTTCCAAACGTAGTGGCGGTACGTCCTCCAGCAAGTCGACGACCGGAAAAGCCGCGAGGGCGGCCTGGAAGCAAGCCTTGGCTTGGGAGCAAGCCTTGGCTTGGGAGCAAGCCTTGGCTTGGGAGCAAGCCTTGGCCGCGGTGGCACTTCCTTGTTTGCTCTTCTTGTCCTTCGGCGATGTCGCGGTCGATGTTCTCTTCCCTATGGGAGTCGCACCGGCCGTGGTGGCCGTACGCTGTCTGCCCGGTTTCGGGTCGTCGGGTACGACCCTTGGTCGCTTCGCCTTATCAACGGTCC
>JAAEQP010001842.1 GCA_024231375.1 bacterium
CAGGCCGCGAAAAGACCTGGGACAGTCCCGTCTGCGCCCGCCTGCGGCGGACTCCGCTTGGTACAGTCCCGGTTTTTCGCTCGTCCGCTCGAACACAGGCGGCCCTGTCAACAGCTCCGCCGTCCGGCCTTCTCTGCTGGCAGTAGGGTCGCGGCATGTCGAGAATGTACCACAGTATCGTCAGATAGGCCAGACGAAGGTGCATGCGGCGACAGGGACACAGGAGCGGCGTGAGACAGAAATGGCGACGGGCCCCGTAAGGGACCCGCCGCCAGGGAGTCGTTCGCTGCGCGAGCTATACGGACCCGAAGGCCCGTGCGAACCGAATCTAGTTGAGCGGAGGCGACGTGTTGCTGACCGCGCTGCCGTCGGCGGTGAAGCGAATGACGCCGGACTCGTCGACCCAGTACTGGCGGTAACCCGTGCGGCCTGCGGCGGCCGGGACTGCCGTGATGGAGTAAGCCGGCTGGGCCGTGGCGCTACCGGCGGTAACGGTGGTGGTGAAGACGTAGCCATGCTTCTGGCCGGCGCCAAGCACCTGGTCGATGAACGGAGGCGTGGCACCGGCGCCATCGGGATTGGCCAACTGAGCCAACGTACCGTAGTCGCCTACGCCGTCCGTGTCAGCATCCTGGAAGCACGCAGTCTGAAACGCTACCTGACCTGTGGACAGTGTACGCATTGCGCCGGCCGATCCCGCTTCGTTGGCACTCATGCGCGAACGGAGCAAGTTCGGAATGGCGATCGCCGCGATGATGGCGATAATCGCCACAACAATCATCAACTCAATCAGTGTGAAACCTTCTTTACGCTTCATAGTTCAATCCTCCTGAGTTCCCAAGTCTACCTTGAGTTTCAATTCATGAACGCCCCCTCGACCGGGGGCGTGTCCTTCCGATTCAACTTGCCACGAGTGAGTACAACCTCCGTGCCAAAAATGGATCGATCCCTGTAATTGCTTGTTTTGTAATGGGTTGGGGCGATCAGCGCCGCGAAGGGTGACGGATTGGGGCACGTCAGAGGCGGACCCTGTGCGCCCTGAGTGACAATTATCGTCGCTTTCGGGTCGGGACGACGATGAATCGGCCGCAGAACACAGAATGGGCCGCACCAGACCGTGAAGGTTCGATGCGGCCCACAGCGGATTCGGTCTATTCCAGCGTCAACTCGACCCGGCGGTTGAGCGCCCGGTGATCTTCCGTGTCGTTCTCGGCGGCGGGATCCGTCTCGCCGTGGAAGGTGGCCATGAACTGGGTTGCGGGCACGCCATGCCCCATGAGGTAACGCTGCACGGTCATGACCCGGCGCTTGGACAGCTCCCAGTTAAACTGTTCCGAATGGGCGTTGTCGGTGTGGCCGCTCGCATGGACGATCAGTTTCGGGTTCGCCACCAGCA
>JAAEQP010001843.1 GCA_024231375.1 bacterium
TAAGCGCTTGCCCCCGGGGGGAAACTTGGCAGCGACGGAGCGAGATGATAGCGTATTGGCTGTTGTAGTAACTCATCAAGGCGAGTGCGGCCTGGTCGCGCTGGCGCGGGTAGCAAAGCGACGGCCGGACCATCGGGACTGTGGCTTCTTTTAACGGAGGTCTGTGCCATGTCTTGGCTCCGCATGCCGTTTCTCACGCGTTTCAGTATCTGTCTGGCTGGTGTCTTGGCCGTTGGCTGCACCCCGGGCCCTTCCGGCGGGGGAGGCGGTGGCGGCGATGGGACCGACGATGAGGGCGACGGTGTCCCCGCAAGTCTGACGCTGGTGGCCGACGTTCCCGAGGGCGGCGGTGGTGGCGGCTACGTCGAGGCCGACCCGCACTGGGACACGTACGACGTCGGCGACACAGTTGTACTGACCGCCCAACCGGAGGCGGGCTTCGTCTTCGATCATTGGGAGGGCGACGCCTCCGGCGACGAGAACCCACTCGAGATCGACGTCACCGGCGACATGGACATCGAAGCCATCTTCGTTGCCGCGGGAGGCGGTGAAGGCGAAGGCGAAGGTGAAGGTGAAGGTGAAGGGGAAGGCGAAGGTGAAGGCGAGGGCGAAGTCGAGCATCCCGGGGCGATCATAGTGGACCATGAGTCCGCGGATGCGTTCGACTCCGCTCCCGAGAGCTTCCTCCAAAGCGCCAAGTCGGACTTCCGCATCTTCTACGGCCACACCTCGCACGGTAGTCAACTCGTCGCGGGCATGGCCATGCACGATACCGGTCCGGGTACCTTGAGCATCGTCGAGAACGACGGCGAGGATCTCGGGCACGAGGGTGACTTGGGCTGGGTGGATACCACTCGCGACATGCTGGATGAGCCCGGCAACAACTTCAACCTGGTCATGTGGTCATGGTGCTTCGGCGTCAGCGACAACACGGCGGATGGTATCGACGCATACCTGGATGCTATGAACGGGCTGGAAGACGACTATCCCGACGTGCTGTTTGTCTACATGACCGGCCACCTCGACGGGGAGGGGCCCACCGGAAACCTGTACGTACGCAACGACCAGATTCGGGATTACTGTCGGGAACACGGCAAGATCCTCTACGACTTCGAAGCCATCGA
>JAAEQP010001844.1 GCA_024231375.1 bacterium
CTCTTTGTAAAGAATTCTCTGACGTAGTTGTTCAGACCATTAATACTTTTCTGAGTATTCGCATTCTCTTTGATCCGCCAGTCGCGATCTCCAAGATAATCGCCGAACATATCGATGGTCGCGCCGATCAACGCGTTCATGTTGCGCGCGCCGGCCCGCTTCTCACGGTACAGGATGTACGCCTTCGCCGTACGGGCGTGGCCATTCTCGATCAGGACCTTCTCGACAAGGTCCTGCACCTCCTCCACCTCGGGCGCCCCATCGCCGAGCCGGGACACCGCCATGTCCACCACTTCCGCGGAAAGCCGCTCCGCCAGGGCAAAATCATCGCCGCCGCATGCCTTCGCCGCCTTGAAGATCGCCCACGTGATCTTCTCCGGATAGAATCGTTCGACCTTTCCGTCACGCTTCCGGATCCGCTCAAGCATGCACTATCCTCCTGCTCTACAATGTGTTATGAATGACATGCGCACCACCACCCACCGAAACCTTCCGAATCTGGCCCACCCAGGCACTCAATTGTCGCGTATGCCGCCGCACGATGCCGGAGCATACCCCCGAGACGTCTTCGCAATGCAACGTGGTCACCCTATTGGCCCTTCCGCGGATGCCCGAATCCCGACCGTCTGGCGGAACAAACCGAGGCGCCTTCGACTGTGCGCGCCACCCCGCGCGCCTTGGGGGCGTGTTAGATTGCGGTTTGCCTCGTGTGAGCCTCCCGAAAGAGGCCGCGACCGCACGCTCCACTGCGTTTGCTTGCCTCACGGCTTCAAAGAAGACCGTTTCCGCCTGACAACCCATTATATAGGGGTGCCTTTGACCTGTCAACACAAAATCTTGCGTAGGTGAGTATAGAAAAAGCCCCCGATGTTCACCAAACACCAGGGGCTAATTATACGAATACTATAGATTGTCTATCAAGGCTTGGGCGAACTCGCTGCATTTCAGCAAGGTTGCACCGTCCATTAGCCGGGCGAAGTCGTAGGTCACCGTCTTCGCCTTGAACGATTTCACCATCGCGTTGACGATGGCCTCGGAGACCTCGCCCCACCCCATGTAGTCGAACATCATCACGCCGGACAAGATCACGCTGCTCGGATTCACCTTGTCCTGATTCGCGTACTTCGGCGCCGTGCCGTGGGTCGCCTCGAAAATGGCGGCTCCGGTCTCGTAGTTGATGTTGGCGCCGGGCGCGATCCCGATTCCGCCGACCTGCGCTGCCAGGGCGTCGCTCATGTAGTCGCCGTTCAGGTTCATGGTCGCCACCACGTCAAACTCGAGCGGGCGCGTCAGAATCTGTTGCAGGAAGATGTCGGCGATGGTGTCTTTCACCAGAATCTTGTCGCCCGGGTCGCCGCCGCAGTCGTCCCAGCCCACGGCTACATCGGAGAACTCCTCGCGAACGAGGTCGTAGCCCCACTTGCGGAAGCCACCCTCGGTGAACTTCATGATGTTGCCCTTGTGGACCAGGGTGACGGTCTTGCACTTGTGCTTGACCGCGTGGTTGAGGGCCGCCCGCACCAGCCGCTTCGTGCCGGTGATGCTGATCGGCTTGATCCCGATGCCGGAGTCCGGGCGGATGTTCCACCCGTATCGCTCCTTCGTAAACGCGATGAAGTCCGCCGCGTCGTCCGTTCCCTGCTCAAGCTCAAGACCCGAGTACACGTCTTCCGTGTTCTCGCGGAAGATGACCATGTCCACATTCTCCGGCTGCCGAACCGGGCTCGGCACACCCTCGAAATACCGGACCGGGCGCACGCACGCGAAGAGATCGAGTATCTGCCGGAGAGAGACGTTGAGACTGCGGAAGCCGCCACCGACAGGAGTCGTGAGCGGGCCTTTGATGGCGATGTGATATTCACGGATCGCATCAAGGGTTTCCTCGGGAAGATAGGAACCGCAAACGTCGTTCGCCTTGGCGCCCGCGTAGATCTCCATCCACGAAATCGAACGCTTGCCGCCGTAGCAATGCTTCACCGCCGCGTCGAACACCATCTGCGAAGCGTGCCAGATGTCCGGCCCCGTCCCGTCGCCTTCGATGAACGCCATGATCGGTTTATCGGGCGTCTGGAGCGATCCGTCCGCCGCAACCGAAATCTTCTCTCCCTCAGGAACCTGAATATGCTCGTATTCACTCATGGTTTGCTCTGCCACTCCCAATCTGAACAGTTGCGGGGGCCAACCCTAGTGGTTCGCCCCCGGTCGCATTACCCATTCTGCATAGCCACGACGCGGGCCTGGTTCACGTACGGCACTTGGCGCACCTTCTCAAGAGTTTCCTCATTCACGGACTGATCCAGGTTGAGTACCGTTGCCGCGCGTCCGCCCTTGGCATCGCGGCCGAGGGTCATGTCGGCGATGTTGATGCCGGCCTCGCCCATCAACGTGGCCACGCGCCCGATGATAAGAGGCTTGTCGTCGTTCAGGCAGACAAGAATCCACCCTTCCGGACGCACGTCGACCCGGGTGTCGTCGATGATACAGATCCGCGGATCCTTATTCGGGCCGAACAGCGTACCCGCAACCTGATGCTCTTCTTTGTCCGTCTTCACTTTCAGCGTGATGCTGAACGTGTAGTCCGTGGGTTTGGGGCTACGCGTTTCGCTGTACTGAATCCCGTGCTCTTCAAGCAGACTCGGCGCGCTCACGCAGTTCACCGTCTCAACCGACGGTTCCAGGAATCCCTGCAGCGCGGCTGCCGTGATTGGATAGGTGTCCGTGACGCCGATGTCGCCCGCGTACTCCACTTCGACGGACGACGGGCTCCCTTCGCAAAAGAGCCCCTGGAACCGGCCCAGGCGCTCCGCCAGGTAAAGCAGCGGCTGGAGTTTCTCGCGCGTCTCCGCGTCCAAGCTCGGCACGTTGACCGCGTTCACAATGGTGCCCGTATCCAGGTAGTCGACCATCTGTTTGGCGATGTCGATTGCCACCGAGAGCTGGGCCTCGTCCGTCGAGGCCGCCAGATGCGGCGTCATCACAACGTTGTCGAGTCCGACGAAGGGATTGTCCTCGAAGGGCTCGGACGTGTATACGTCGAGCGCCGCGCCCCCGATAGTGCCTTCTTTCAGGGCCTCGGCCAAGTCCTGCTCGTTGACGATGCCGCCGCGCGCCGCATTGATGATGCGTACGGTGGGCTTCATCTTCTTGAACGTCTCCGCGTTGATCATGTTCACCGTCTTGTCCGACTTGGGCGCATGAACGCTGATGAAATCGGACCGCTCAAGAAGCTCATCCAGTTCCACCAGTTCCACGCCAAGGGCTTCGGCCTTCAGCTTGGTCAGAATGGGATCGTAGGCCAGCACCTTCATTTCGAAGGCCTGGGCTCGCTTGGCCACTTCGCCGCCGATCCGGCCCACGCCGATGATGCCGAAGGTCTTGCCGCGCACCTCCGTGCCTTTGAATTTCTTGCGGTCCCAGCGGCCGTCCATCATCGTCTGGTGGGCGGCCGGCACACGCCGTAGCAGCGCAAACAGGAGCGCGAAGGCATGCTCGCAGGTGGACACGGTGTTGCCACCGGGGGTGTTCATCACGACGATGCCACGCTTGGTCGCGGCCGCCTTGTCGATGTTGTCCGTGCCGACGCCGGCGCGGCCAATCACCTTCAGGTTGGACGCCTTCTCGATGGCCTCGGCGGTAACGGTCGTCGCACTACGAATCACAACGCCGTCGTAGGCCGGCAACACCGCCATCAGTTCCTCGGGCTTCTGGGGCGGCATCACGTCCACCTCGAACCCCTCGGCTTCGCGGAAGACCTGAATCCCTTCTTCGCTGAGATTGTCAAGAACCAGAATCTTTGGCATGATCCCACACTCCACATAGCGCCGCAGCCGGCTGCAGACAGTTTATCCAACCACCGCGAAGTCTCGCCTATCGGAAGACTTCTCAGCGGACCAAACACCTCGGGAAAGCCCCTGGCCGGATGCACCTCTTCTGCCTTTGCCAACGGTTGGAGTGCCGAACGATCTCACGCGCGTCGGCCGGATAGACCGGGGCCAGAGTGAAGGTGTAACTTTAGCAGAGGCCGTTGAAGGAAGTCAATTCACCGCCGGTTTCCGCGCGGGGGAGGCGGCCTGGAGACTTGCCCGACACCCCCGCCAACACGCCCCCACGGCGGGCCGCCCCAGGTCGGTCAGAGCGTGCCCCGCGCCACCTGGGCGTAAGTCGCACCCCAAGCGGGCCGCAGCGCTGGCGGCCTGGGGGTGCGGGTTTCCACAGACAACACAAGGCGACTCCACGCCGGGCCGACCAAGTTGACAAGCGTCCGTCCCCGGACCTACGATATCCACTACGCGGACATGGACTTGCTCGCGGCCTGCGTCTGTCACCAAGGAACTGGAACCGTTTGGGAGGCCTAACCTCGTGAAGAAACGCATCGCTCTGGGCGTGCTCGCGATACTCGTTCTCGTCGTTCTCATCGCCTTGATCGTCCTCGACGCCAAGTTCGATCTGGTCCGGAGCGCCCCGCGCGTGTCGCATGAGACAGTGGCCAGGCCGACCAGTTCGTCGCGCATCGTCTTGGACCCAGGGAAGGCGGCTGGCTACCTGGCCCGGCACGTGGTTGTCGATCCCAACCTCAGCGAAGGCACCCTCAGCTTCGCGTTGCCTCACGAAGCGGCTCTACTGATCGACCCGGACCTCGAGACATCACGCGCCAACGTGACCCTCTTCGTCAACGAGAAGCGGCTGGGACCCGTCATCGTGGACCAGGCCAACCGGGCAGGGATCGCGTCCATGGTTCCCTTCATGCGGTTCGCGAAGCCGGGGATGGAATACAAGAGCCGCGGCACCCTGACGCTCGACGCACAGTTACCGCTCCACACGCATTACGTGACCATCGTGAAGGAGGAGTGGGGGCGGGTGGATCCGCTCACGCCACCGACGGTGGAGGGAGGCCACCTCCTGGAGGCCGTGTTCGATAACCGCGACGGATCGTTCTTTGCTCTGTTCACGTCGCTCTACTCGCGATTGGCTCCTGGCAGACTCGCGTACGATCCCAAAGCACTGGCGAAGAACCTCTGGATCATCTCCCTTGTCCGCATCCAAGCGGACTTGGTGTCCGATGACGAACTCAAGCTCAGGGTCGTGTTGGAATGTGGCCCGCAGGCTGAGGAAGGGGACGTTGCAGGCCTCGCGTTCGTCTTGGGTACGCTCAAGGGCACCATACGCGATGGAATCAGGGATGCGATCAAGGGCTCGTCGGCGGAAGCCACCGTGGACCGGCCCAACAACGGTCCCGACATCGTGCTCGACCTCACCCTGACAAACTTCACGCCCTATGTGGAATCGTTGGTGAGCCCGAAAAAGGAGGCGGAGGTCCCGCCCGTAACCGACTAGGCGGCCGCCCTTTCCCTACAGGCGCTTGCGGCCCTGCAAGGCGTGGCTGAGGGTGACGTCGTCGGCATACTCCAGGCCGCTGCCCATGGGCACGCCGTGTGCAATCCGCGACACCTCTACGCCCATCGGCCCAATCCGTCGCGACAAGTACATGGCCGTGGCCTCGCCCTCGGCTGTGGCGTTGGTCGCGACGATCACTTCCTTCACGTCGCCCTCTTCCAAGCGCTTGACCAGCCGGTCGATGGTGAGTTCGTGGGGCCCTATGCCTTCGAGAGGATTCAGGGCGCCGTTGAGCACGTGGTACAGGCCTTTGTATCCGCCGCCTTTCTCGATGGCCATCACGGCGGACGGACGCTCGACCACGCAGATGATCGAGTGGTCACGACGTTCGTTCGTACATACGGCGCAGGGATCGGGCTCGGTCAAGTCGCAGCAGATGGAACATGTCACGATTCGCGCGCGGGCATCCTGCACGGCTTCGCTCAGGAAAGCGGCGTCCTCTTCCGGCGCGCTCAGGAGATGGAGTGCATAGCGTTCCGCCGACCGTTTGCCCACACCGGGCAGTTGGCGGAAGGCTTCGATGAGACGTTCGACGGCAGGTGTATCCAGCAGCATGGGTGGGTCACCGTCCCCGCACGGACGCCGTCAGCCGATCCCGGATCTCTTCCCAGTCCTGGAGAAGGGCCTGGCGCGTCAGAACGTCTACGCGGTCGATGAAACACACGCCCTTGAGATGGTCAGTTTCGTGCTGAATGATGCGTGCCAGGAAATCCTGCGCTTCGAAATCAAGATCCTTTCCGCTGGGGTCTTTGGCGCGCACACGAATGCGCGTGGCACGTGGGACGGGCCCGAAAATCTCGGGAAGGCTCAGACACCCCTCTTCGCCCGTCTCCTCGCCCTCGAGCTCCGAAAGTTCCGGGTTGATGAGGCACATGGGGTCCTCGTCGGGCTCCTGCAGCACGAAAAATTGCTTCGATATGCCAACCTGCGGCCCTGCGAGACCAACGCCGTCGTAGGCATGCATCGTCTCGATCATATCCGCTGCCAGCTTCTCCGCGCGCGGCCCGAAATCCGTGAACGGTTTCGTCGCCGTCGTCAGCGGGTCGTCCGGATACAACACTAAATTCAGAATCGCCATGAGTCCACTCCTTACCGGCGCAATGGTAGCATAGGCTGACGAAACGCCTCAAAAGAGGCGTGTCGCGCGCTATCTCTATGTGAACACGTGCGTGGACCGGAGAATTCTCGACCCGCCCGAGTCAACCCGGGTGATGGGCTCTAGATGCGCGGCATCACGTTCCCGCCGCACACGGGGATGTAGGCCCCCGAGATGAAGTTGGCGTAGTCACTGGCGACAAAGGCCACCACGTTGGCGATGTCTTGGGCTTCGCCACGGCGGCGAAGCGGAACCTGCGCCACGTAGCCGGCATCCTCATCCGGGTTGGAGGGGTTCAGCGAGCTGACCATGTAGCCGGGGGCCACCTGGTTCACCGTGATCTGGTGCGGCCCGATCTCCTCGGCCAGCACGCGCAGAAGGCCATCCATGCCGCGCTTTCCCGACACGTACGCGGATTGGTTCGGGTGGCACTGCATGGCGCATTCCGTGTTGATGGCAATGACCCGGCCCGCGCCCTTCTCGATCATTCCCGGCACGAACGCCTTCGCCATGTACAGGTTGTGCAGCGTACACGACCGGAACTGGCCCTCGTAGTCTTCCGCCGCCTGGTCCAGGACCGGCACCCACGTGTACTGAATGACCGCATTGTTCACGATGATGTCCGCCACGCCGAGAGACTTGGTCACTTGGTCGCGCATGGCGAGGACGGAATCGGCATCGGTCACATCGGCGCGAATGGCCTCGGCTCGGCCACCGGCCGCTTCTATGTCGCGGCACATGCCCCCGGCCTTGTCTTTCTGATTGAGATACGTGAGCGCAACCGCCGCCCCACATTTCGCCAGAGTCGGCGCGATGCATTCGCCGAGCCTCCCCGTTGCCCCAGTGACCACGGCAACCTTGTTCGCCAAATCAATCTTCATCGGTCCAACTCACTCCGTTAAGGTCCGCCTATGCGCAGACCGCCTGGTGTCCACCATCCACGCGCAGGGTAACGCCGTTCACATACTCGGCTTCCGGTGACGCGAGAAACACCACTGCGTTGCCAATGTCCTCGGGTGTCCCGACGCGCCCACAGGGAATTCGCTCTTTGGCGAACGCTGCGTTCTCGGGCTTCGCCCAGTGATGCTCCACCAGTGGCGTCATGATCATGCCAGGCGCCACGGCGTTGCACGTGATGCCGAACCGCGCCAGTTTGATGGACGCCCCCGCCATCAACATGCGCAAGCCCGCTTTGGAAGCCCCGTAGTCGACCTGGGAATCGCTTGTGACGTTTTCGGCCAGCGACGTGATGAACACAATCCGGCCGCCGACGCCTTGCTCGATCATCTGTTGCCCCACGAGTTGGGTGCAATGGAACGGTCCCGTGAGATTCACGTCGATCGTGCGCTGCCACACCTCGGGGGTCATCTCCAAGAAATCTATGAAGGGGCAGATCCCGGCGTTGTTCACGAGCACGTCAATCCGTCCGAAGGCTGCAACGGTCTCATCGACCATGCGGACCACGTCGGACCGTACCGCCACGTCGCAACGTACGGCGATAGAATTCACCGCGCCCGCGGCGTTCAGTTTCTCCACCGCCTCGGCAGCGCGCTCTTCGCACACGTCGGCAATGACGAGCGACGCGCCCTGTTTGGCGAAGCATGACGCGATGCCGTATCCGATGCCCTGGCTGCCTCCGGTCACGATCACAACCCGATTACTCATTGAACGTCCCTTCCTCGCGTCGCGGCGTCACGCCTGGGCAATTAGGTCCATCATCTTCCGCTTGCCGGTCCTGGCCACCTCCAAGGGGTCCTGTTCCCACTGGGCGCGGTTGAACATCTCAAGCGACAGCGGCCCCGTGTAGCCAATGGCCTTGAGGTCCTTCAGCAACTCCACCAGTGGGAGAATTCCATCTCCCGGGTAGATGCGATGCTCGTCCCCTTGCTGGTCCGGGGCTGGATCGGCGGGCACGTCGTTCCAGTGGAAGTTGGCGATAAGGTCTCCCGCGATATGCTGCACACCCTTGAATCCCGAACCGCCTCGGGACAGATGGAAGGTGTCGGCGATCACGCAGGCGTCGGGATCATTGGCATCGATGGCAATCGCGCAGGCCTGCCCCAAACGATGCACACCTTTCAGGAAACCCACAAATTCGAATGCGGCGATGATGTTGAACTCCTCACGCCCGATGCGCAGCAGTTCGCGATAGCAGTGGGTGCCCCAGGCGAGGTCGAAATCCTCCCGGTCCGGCGTCGGTATTGCCGCCGCGTGCTGCGAGCCGATCGCGGCCATGATGCGCATCCGGTTGCGGGTGGCTTCCAGAGATGCCTGAAACGCCTCCGGCGTGGCCGGCATGCACGACCAAAGGCCGATCACGTTCGGCACGAACAAGCCCCGATCGCGAATCTCTGCCCCCAAGGCTTTCAGATCGCCGCCCTCGGCCTCGTACTTCTCAAGGTCGTTCACCCAAGGCTCAATCCCGTCGTACCCGGCCTCGGCGGCAATGCGGATCTTGTCCTGCAAGGTACATGGACGGATCGTACTCGTGTTGATGCAAATGGGCCACGGACTCGCGCCGTCCTGAAAGCGCTTCTCCTGTGACGCGGCCGCGGTCGCGAGGCCCATGCCCACGGTCGCGCCTGCGCCTGCCTGCAAAAAGGTACGGCGGTTCATGTTTGCTCTCCCGTGCTCCCACACGCCTCGCGGTGGGATTGTCGGCTGTTGGCACTCGCACTGTGTTCGACTGTGCGCAAGGTGGGCGTAGTCTATCAGAAGCCTGAGTCACCGTAAACGGCGCGGGATGTTGTAGAATGGGCGCGGCAGTAGGGGAACAACTGAACGGGTAGATCCATATATTCCTGCAAGCTCGTATGAGAAGGAGATAGGCCGATGCAGATCTTGGTTTCTTGGAGAAGCGCGATGCGAGGGATGCTGTTTGTAGGTGCAGTGGCCGCGCTTGCGGGCGTGGGATTCGACGTGGATGCGCATGCCGCCGAGGGTGAATCGACCGGGGATACTACGCTGTCCGCTGAGGAGGAAGCCGATTTGAAGATGACGGACCCCGTAGCGTGGCACGAGGCGGTGATCGACCCTGGACTCCTGGGTGATGCCGTGATCGCGCCCGAGGCGCCTCCGGAACCGCTGGACGAGGAGGTCGACGAGAAGGAGAAACCGGACAAGGATGCCGTGTGGCTCCCGGGATACTGGCGCTGGGACAAGACGGAAGGCTTCATTTGGGTTCCCGGCATGTGGCGCCTGCCCCCACCGGATGCGATGTGGCACCCAGGACGCTGGCAGGACACCGATGAGGGGTGGGTGTGGGTGAATGGATTCTGGGGCCACCCTTCTGACAAGGTCGTCTATGTGGCCGCCAAACCTCCTGCGCCCAAGGTCGAGATCAAACCGCCACAACCCGGCGACGACTACGTCTGGGTGGGAGGGTACTGGAAGCACAGTGCCACGAGTGGCAGGTATGTGTGGGTACCTGGGGCCTGGCGGCGTGCTCCGAAAATGGGCACGGTCTGGTTGCCTGGGCGATGGGTGAAGCCCCCTACTGGCTACCGCTACGTTTCCGGTCGGTGGGACTATGGCCGCCGCGTCCGCGCTGGGTGGGTGCGGCACCCACGGCGGGCGAGGCACTTGCACAAGCGCGTCGTTCGGCCACCGGCGAAGCGTCTAGTGACCCCAAAGGGGCCCAAGCCAGCCAAACCGAAGCCGCCGAAGGCTGTTGCCAAGCCAGTAAGACCGAGACGGGTGACACCGCGGCCCGCGCCCCGTCGCAGACCCTGAAACCGCCCCCCCAGACAGGCGCAGAGTCCCCGGACCCCAGTGTGCCGAGGGGATAGGGTTAGGCCCCTTTTGCGTGTGGAGATTCCGCCTCTGTGTCGGCTACCATCGTACGCCATACGGCAACATGGAGATGCGCCATGAAGAAGAAGGACAAGAAGCTGTTCGCGCCAGGCCCGCAGCGCACCTTCACGGGTGCTCAGCTCGGCATGATCTCGTTTCCACTGGGTGGGATCGGCACGGGTAGCGTGGGCCTTTCGGGTCGCGGCGGCCTGGTCGATTGGGAGATCTTCAACCGTCCGAACGTGGGCTCGACGTTTCCCAGAACGTTTCCCATCATCTGGGCACGGGAGCAGGGCGAGGCGCCGGTGTGCCGTGTGCTGCAGGCCCCCGCGTTGCCGCCCTACCAAGGCGGCGGGCATGGACACCCTTGCCAGAGCGGTGAGGGGTTGCCCCATATGGACTCCGCCAAGTTTCACGGGGAGTATCCCTTTGCCGAAATCGACTTCAAGAGCAGAGCGCTGCCGGTCAAGGTTTCTTTACAGGCGTACAACCCATTCATACCGAGCAACCCGGACGATTCCGGATTCCCTACCGCGGTCCTGGAATACTCGGTCACCAATCCCGGCAAGACGCCGGTTGATGTCTGTCTGGCGTGGAGTCTGCTCAACATGATCGGCAGCATTGGCGACGCTGAGGGCGATCCCGCGATGCGTGAGGGGATCGAATTCGGATTCGGCAAGAACCTCAACGCGCCGATCGATGAGGACGGCCTCCGCGGCCTAGTCTTCTCTTCCAAGAAATGGCGGAAGGGACATCCCCGGTCTGGGTCCATGGCACTGACGACCCCCAATCGAAACGTCACCGTGCTAACGCATTGGCTTCGTGAGGGCTGGTACGACGCCATGCACGACTTCTGGGACACCTTTTCCGCGAAGGGACGCTTTCCGAACCGCAGCTACGGTCTATCCGAAGACGGCCAAACCGACGCCGGCGCGTTAGGCATCCGCGCGAAGCTCAAGCCCGGCCAGACGAAGGTCTTTACGTTCTACTTCACGTGGCATTTTCCGAACTTCGAGAAGTACTGGGGCACGGCCCCGTGTTGCGACAGCCCAAGCTGCAAGGGTTCGGCGAAGCACGCCGTGTGGAAGAACTACTATGCGAAACAGTTTTCGGACGCCTTCGACGTAGCGAAGCAGTTGCATGAGCGCGAGGCCGATTTGCGCACGCAGACGCTCCGGTTCCACCACGCCCTCTTCTCCAGTACCCTTCCGCCCGCGGTCCTCGACGCGGTGTCGAGCCAGATGGCCATACTCAAGACGGCGACATGCGTGCGGCTCACTGACGGAACGTTCTACGGCTTCGAGGGATGCTCATCCACGTCCGGGTGTTGCGAGGGATCGTGTACCCATGTCTGGAACTATCAGCAGACCCTCCCGTTCCTGTTTCCGAGTCTGGAGCGTTCCATGCGAACCGCCGACTACAGGTACAACATGCGGGAAGATGGGGGCATGTGTTTCCGGCTCCAACTGCCGCTGGGGAGCGCGCCCAACGATTTCCACGCTTGCGCGGACGGTCAGATGGGCGGCGTAATGAAGACGTACCGGGATTGGATGATCAGCGGCGATGATGCGTGGCTCAAATCAATTTGGCCTTCCGTGAAGCGGGCGTTGGAGTATGCCTGGGTCCAGTGGGACGCCGACCGCGACGGGGTCATGGAAGGCATTCAGCACAACACCTACGACATCGAGTTTCACGGCCCGAACCCCATGATGGCATCCTTCTACCTCGGAGCCCTCACGGCAGGCGCCGAATTGGCCGACGCCATGGGCGACGACGAGGCCGCGGCCCGGTACCGCGAAGTGTGCGCCAAAGGCCGCCAGTGGGTCGATGCCAAGCTCTTCAATGGCGAGTTCTACGTCCAGAAGTACGACCCGAAAGAAGCCCCCAAGTACCAGTTTGGAGAGGGGTGCCTTTCGGATCAGGTGCTCGGACAGTGGATCGCGTCCGTGGCGGGCCTCGGGCACGTGCTCGATCCGGACAACGTAGGGAAGACGCTGAAAAGCGTCTTCAAGTACAACTGGCATTCGTCGCTCACCAGCCACGCGAACGCCCAGCGGGTCTACGCCCTGAACGACGAGGCCGGCCTTCTCCTGTGCTCGTGGCCCAACGGAGGACGCCCGGCCATCCCCTTCGTCTACTCCGACGAAGTGTGGACTGGCATCGAGTATCAGGTGGCCAGCCACTTGATACTTGAAGGAATGGTGCGCGAAGGGTTGACCATCGTGCAGGCCGCTCGCGACCGGCACGATGGGATTCGCAGGAATCCGTGGAACGAGTACGAGTGCGGTAGCCACTACGCGCGCGCCATGGCCGCGTACGGCCTTGTTCTCGCCCTCTCCGGCTTCTCCTACGACAAAGGCGCCGGGCGCATCGGGTTTGCCCCTGCCGTGCCTCGCAAGAAGTTCAGGGTCTTCTGGGCGCTCGACGGCGCTTGGGGGCGGTTCGTCCAGAAGGCTGGCGAGTCGGTTCTGAAGTGCGACTACGGCGCCATTTCGATTCGGGAGCTTCATCTGCCGGGGTGGGTCGAGGCGGGGGCAGTCCAGGCCACAGCGTACGGCCGCGCCTTTGAGGCCGCGGCGGACGAGGACGGCCTCATCCGCTTCGAGGAACGCGTCGATCTTCGCATCGGTCAGTCGTTGCGTATCTCGCGGTAGAAAGGCGCTCTCGAGGAATCCACAGGCCGGGCTCCGTCCCTCGCAGGAGAATCTCAGGCTGCGGATGACATCGATATCAGACAACGTTGACCAACGCCCTCGTTTGTGCTACCCTCTTCGTCGCAGAGGGTGGAGTGGGAACCTCCGGTTTCCCAACGCAGGGCTGCACTCCAGCCATTCTTGTAGGGAATTGACAGAACAGTACATTGGCGTAGGACGCCAAAATCTAAAGGAGAGAAGAGCATGGCGAAACGCACTCATACGCGTGGTTTCACTCTAATCGAGTTGCTCGTTGTGATCGCAATCATCGGTATCCTGGCGGCCATCTTGCTTCCGGCCTTGGCCCGAGCCCGCGAGGCCGCGCGCCGCGCGAGCTGTCAGAACAACCTCAAGCAGTTCGGAATTGTATTCAAGATGTATGCGAATGAATCCAAAGGCGAGAAGTACCCGTCGAACAAGTTCGCCAGCGGCGAGGCTTGCGACAGTCCGTCGTTTGACTTCTACTACCAGGGCAACGCGGTGTATCCCGAGTACCTGACGGACGTGAACGTCTGCATTTGCCCGTCCGACGCCCAGGGTCAGGCCGACATTGCCGACGGCGACTGGCACTGCGGCGATGACCCGACCGGTCCTGTGTGCCCGTGCGAGTGGAACTCGCGGTCGTACCTCTACCTCGGCTGGGCCACTAGGGCCGAGTTGATTGCGACGAATCCCGCGGACATCAACAGCCCGAACCCGAATCCCGGGCTCGCTCGCCCAGGCTTCGTCGGTGTTTTTGCGGCCCTCGACGCCGGTGCGAGTACCATCGCCGAAATGGCGGCTCTGGTCGATGCCGACATCGACTACTCGGACTACGGCGACACCGGCACCCTCTACCGTCTCCGCGAAGGTATTGAGCGCTTCTTCATCAGCGACATCAACAACCCCGCGGCCACAGCCACGGCGCAAAGCGAATTGCCCGTGATGCTCGATGAAGTCAGCACCGACGTGGGCGAGTTCAACCACGTCCCCGGCGGCGCGAACGTCCTGTTCATGGACGGTCACGTTGAGTTCATCCGCTACCCGGGCGACTGGCCGGTTACCACATTCCTGGCGTACATGACGGGCCTCTAGGCCTCGACGACCCGAAACGCCCTCTGCTGCGGCGGGTGGTCCCTTGTGGACTGCCCGCCGTTTTCTGTTGCCCACGGTGTGTCCCACATGCAGGCAAGAGATGGGAGCGGTCACGATGGGAGTGCAAGGTTTCAGTGGTCGGCTTGGCGGGGTTTGTGGGCCAGATGCTTCAGATGGTAAATGAGTTCCTGGGCCTCGCGCGGGGACAACCCGTCGGGATCGACGGCTTCCAGTTCCTTCTCGACCTGGCTTGGCCCCGGCGCCTGCTGAGATCCAAAAAGGTACATCTGCTGTGGGAGCCCGACCGACGCAGTGTCTCCCGCCTCGAGGGACTCAAGAATCTCGCGTGCTCGTTTCAGAACCGTGGACGGGAGCCCGGCGAGCTTGGCGACCTGTATGCCGTAGCTGTGGTCGGCGCCTCCCTCGGCGATGCGATACAGGAACACGACCTTGTTGCCCCATTCACGAACCGCCACGTTGAGGTTCTTGGCATGCTCCAGCTTGCTGCCGAGGTCCGTCAGCTCGTGGTAGTGGGTGGCAAACAGGGTCTTGGCGCGGACATGGTCGTGAATGTACTCGGCCACCGACCACGCGATGCTTATCCCGTCGAAGGTACTCGTGCCCCGGCCGATCTCGTCCAGCACGAGCAGGCTGCGATCGCTGGCGGCGTTCAGAATGTTCGCCGTCTCGATCATCTCGACCATGAAAGTACTCTCCCCCCGGGCAAGGTTGTCCGATGCGCCCACGCGGGTGAAGATGCGGTCCACGACGCCGATCCGGGCCTCGGCGGCTGGCACGAAGCTGCCTGTCTGCGCCATCAGGGTGATGAGGGCCACCTGGCGCAGATAGGTCGACTTGCCGGCCATGTTCGGTCCGGTCACGATCTGCAGCGAAGCGCCCGCGGGATCGAGATGCGTGTCGTTCGGCACGAAATCGCCCCGCGCCATCAAGTCCTCCACGACTGGGTGGCGCCCGTCACGAATGACGATCTCGTCCGAGGAGGACACGTCCGGCCTTCGGAAGTCTTTGGTTGCGGCGACCTCGGCTAGCGCCCACAGCACGTCGATGTCGGCGATGGCGTCGGCGGTCTCCTGTATCCGTCGCGCTTCGCCGGACACCCGCTGGCGCACCTCCACGAACAGGTCGTATTCGAACTTGTGCATACGGTCCTGGGCGCCCACGATCTCCTCCTCGCGTGACTTCAACGTAGGCGTTACGTACCGCTCTGCGTTCACGAGGGTCTGCTTGCGCTCGTAGTCGTCCGGCACCCGGGCCGTATGGGCCTTGCTCACCTCGATGTAGTATCCGAAAACCTTGTTGTAGCCCACCTTGAGGTTCGGAATACCGGTCCGTTCGCATTCGCCGCGCTGAAGGGCCGCGATCCAGTCGCGTCCCCCTCGGACGAGGCCGCGCAGGCGGTCCAGTTCCGGGTCGAACCCGTCCTTGATAAGGTTGCCTTCCATGACGGGGATCGGCGGCTCGTCGACGATGGCCGTCTCGATCCACTCGGCAACGTCTTCCAGGGCGTCGGTGCGGGCGAGGAGGTCACAGAGAAGCGGTGCACCACACGCCGCGAGCACCTCGTGTACGTCGGGGATCCGGTTCAGTGAAACGCCGAGGGCCTTCATGTCGCGGCCGTTGCCCCGTTGGGCCGTGAGCCGGCTTAGAAGCCGCTCGAAGTCCGCCATTCCTTGCAGGGCTTCGCGCAGGCGGAGACGAAGCTCGGCATCCTCGAACAACTCCTCGACGGCGCCCAGCCGGGCTCGAATCTCCTCCACGTCGACCAACGGATGCAGGATCCAGTGCCGAAGCTTGCGCCCCCCCATGCTGGTGCCGGTTCGATCCAGAACGCCCAGGAGCGTGCCGCGTTTCCGTTTGTCATAGAGCGACTCGACGAGCTCCAGATTGCGCTGGGTGTTCCCATCGAGTACGACGAAATGGGCGGGACTGTAGCGCCGAGGCAAACGGAGGTGTGGAATGGTGTCGCGTTGCGTTTGCTTCACGTAAGCGAGGACCGCCCCGGCGCAGGCGAGGGCCTCGGCTGTGCCTTCGAGGCCGACCCCTTTGAGCGTGCTTAGGCCGTACTGCTCCAGCACGATCTCGCCGCCGTAGTCGTCGTCGAAGTCGTCCTCCGGACGTACCGCAAAGCGCAATCCGTCGAACCGGGCCCGGAGCCCGCCCAGGACCGCGTCAGTGGATTTGGGCACCAAGACCTCGGCCGGCGTGAGCCGCGTCAACTCGTCGGCGAGGGTCCGCTCCACGTCGTCATCAATCTGAGCCACGAGGAATTCACCCGTGCTCACGTCGAGGGAGGCCAATCCGGCCCGCCCGTCCGTCAACTGAAGGGCGCACAGATAGTTGTTGGCGCTGTCGTCGAGGAGGTCGGGTTCGAGGACCGTCCCTGGAGTGATCGTACGCGTGATGGCACGCTTCACGATGCCCTTGGCGTCTTTCGGATTCTCTACTTGCTCGCAGATTGTGATGGTGCGCCCGGCGCGGATGGCCTTCGCAATGTAGGTGTCGACGGCACGTACGGGCACGCCTGCCATGGGAATGCGGTCGTCTTTGTTGACGGCGTCGCGTGAGGTAACGGCGATCCCAAGGAGTTCGGCCGCTTCCACGGCGTCTTCGAAGAACAGTTCGTAGAAGTCGCCCATGCGGAAAAACAGGAGCGAGTCCTCGCTCTCAGCTTTGGCCTGGATGTACTGACGGAGCATGGGTGTGAGCTTCCCGTCCGCCACATCGCTCAACTTTTTCCAGTTCGTCGCCATGACTGCCGATTATACCGTCCACGGCACCCACAAGTCAGCGCCGTCTGCGTCCCGTCCGGTGCTACACAGGAAACCGGCGCGCTCGCGGTGTCCAATGGAACTCACAAACGCGCCGGCAACAGTCTACTCTACTCGCGGGAAGGAGTCTCTACTCCTCGATCTCGCCAAGACCTACGAGTTCGACACGGGCCATTTCGGCTGCATCGCCCAGCCGGTGGTCCATGCGAAGAATCCGGGTGTAGCCGCCCGGCCGCTCTACGAAAGAGGGGCCGATCTCGGTGAAGAGACGGTGAACCACCTCGTCGTCGCGAAGGGCTGCAAACGCGCGCCGCCGGTTCGCTACACTGTCGCTTTTTGCCAGCGTGATCAGCGGCTCGGCGAATCCTCGAAGTTCCTTCGATTTTGCCAGTGTCGTCACAATCGCATTGTGCTTGAACAGGGCCAAGGCGAGGTTCTTCATGGTCGCCTTGCGGTGGGCCGTGGTGCGTCCCAGCCGTCTACCTGCTTTCCGATGCCTCATAACTCCATGTCCTCTATCGGTTCTCGGGCGCCTCGCGCTCGCCTGTCTGTCTATTCTTCTTCTTCTTCCGCAGCTTCGTCGTCGTCGACCGCGTCGGCCGTGCCGACCCCGGTCTTCATGCCCAGCGACAGGTCCATCGACTCGAGAATCGCCTTGATCTCGTCAAGCGATTTCTTGCCAAAGTTATGGAACTTCAGCATCTCGGCCTCCGAACGGACCACCAGGTCGCCGATCGCCGTGATGTTGGCCGCCTTCAGGCAGTTCGCCGCACGGACGCTCAGTTCGAGTTCGTCGACCGGGCGGGCGAGCTTCCGCATCAGTTCGGGATCCTCGGAGGACCCGGCCGCCTCGTCCTGCGCGTCGTCCTGCTGTTGCTGCACGAAGATCTTCATGTGCTCGATCAACAGGTTGGATGCTTCCTCGACCGCCTTCTCCGGCGCGATCGAGCCGTCCGTCCACACTTCCAGAATCAGCCGGTCGTAGTCTGTCATCTGGCCTACGCGCGCGTCTTCCACACGGAAATTCACCCGGGTCACCGGAGAGAAGTTTGCATCGAGATAGATGGTGCCGATAGGAGCGTGCTCCAGTTCGAATTCCTCGGCGTTTACGTAGCCGCGTCCGCGGGCTACCTTCACTTCCATCTCGATCGTGGCTGAATTCGACGTGCACGTGAACAGCAGCTGGTCGGGAGTGAACACGTCAATGTCCTGGTCTTTGAAGACCTCTCCGGCGGTGACCGGACCCGATCCCTTGTGCTTGAAGGAGAAAATGACGGATTCGGTCTGATTCAGGCGGATCTGGCACCGCTTGAAGTTCAGGACCACGTCCGTCACGTCTTCCTTGACGCCTGGAATCGCCGAAAATTCGTGCTGCACCCCTTCGATGCGGATCGCCGTTACCGCCGATCCCTCCAGCGATGCGAGGAGAACCCGACGCAACGAGTTGCCCACCGTTGTGCCGTACCCACGCTCAAACGGCTCTACCGCGAATTGGGTATACCCGTCCGTACTACCGTCCTCTATGGTCACGAATTTCGGAATAACAAAATCTGCTGCAATCATGCTTTATCGCCTCCCGGCAATGGGGCCTAACCTTCGTTCCTGACTTCCACGCGAGACACCGCTGGGTGCCCCGCTCACGTTGGGCCGCCCTACACCCGCCGACGTTTCGGCGGTCTGCATCCGTTGTGCGGAATACTTGTGACGTCCTTGATGAGCGTGATATCAAGGCCCGCTGCCTGAATCGCCCGAATCGCCGATTCACGCCCGGCTCCCGGACCGTTCACATGCACGCGCACGTCCTTGAGCCCGGCTTCAAGCGCCTTCCCTGCAGCCGCTTCCGCAGCAACCTGTGCCGCGAAAGACGTGCTCTTGCGCGATCCCACGAACCCGACTTGGCCTGCGCTCGACCAGGAAATGACATTGCCGTGACTGTCCGTGATCGACACGATGGTATTGTTGAACGTGGCCTGAACGTGCGCGACACCGCTGGTGACGTTGAGGGTACGCCTGCGCTTACCCTTGGCTTTCCGCTTCTCTTTTGCCACTGAACGCGTCCTCCTTATTTCTTCTTGACGGTTGCGCCGCGCGGACCCTTACGGGTGCGCGCGTTCGTGTGCGTCCGTTGACCGCGCACGGGCAGACCGCGCTTGTGCCGCAACCCACGGTAGCTATTGATGTCCATGAGCCGCTTGATGTTGGCCGTTACGTCACGACGCAGATCACCCTCGACCTCATACTTGGCCGTAATGGTCGCGGAAAGCTTGCTGACCTCTTCGTCCGTGAGGTCCCGCACGCGGGTGTCCGGGCCGATCCCCGTCTCAGCCAGCACTTGCTTGGCTCGGGTGAGGCCGATTCCAAAAATGTATTGAAGACCTGCTTCCACACGCTTGTCTCGTGGGAGGTCAACTCCGACTACACGTGCCATTCCAATCTATCTCCTATGGGGCGCCGCTTGCAGTGCCGCGGTACGCTGCCGCGGACGGCGACCATTAGCCCTGCCGCTGTTTGTGACGCGGGTTGTCGCAGATCACCCGCACACTTCCGTGGCGCCGAATGACCTTGCATTTCTCACACATCTTCTTCACGGAACTCCGTACCTTCATCACTCACTCCATTGCGCTGTCGCGCATCCGTGGGAACCGGGCTCGACGTTCCGGCCAGGTGCACCCTGGCGTCGCCTCTAGGCCACCCGGCCCCACGCCAATTCCGGCGTCACAGACAGGATCTCGGCCCGGTCTTTACGAACCACTACGCTATGCTCAAAATGCGCGCTCGGCTTGCGGTCGGCGGTGACCGCCGTCCAGCCGTCGCGCAGCACCTTCGTCTTGAACGTGCCCACATTCACCATCGGCTCAATTGCCAAGACCATGCCTTCACGCAACTCCGGGCCGGGACTTCCAGTCGCGAAGTTCGGCACCTGGGGCGGTTCGTGCATTTCCGCGCCGATCCCGTGGCCCACGAAACTCCGGACCACCGAGAACCCAGCGCCTTCGGCCTCGCCTTGAATGGCCCGCGACACCGCCTCAAGAGGGTTTCCCTCACGGGCGGCCTCGATCCCACGCGCAAGCGCCTGGTTCGTCGCGACCATCAAGCGTTGGCGGACATCGTCCACCTCGCCGCATGGAATTGTCACGGCCGCGTCGCCGTGGAACCCACCGTAGTAGGCACCCACGTCGATGCTGACAATCTCGCCTTCCTTCAACTTTCGCGCGCCCGGTATCCCGTGAACGATGACCTCGTCCACCGAGATGCAGGTCGCATTCGGATACCCGTGGTATCCCAGGAACGACGGTGTCGCCCCTTCTTCGCGTATCAATGCCTCGCCCGCCGCATCCAACTCCGCCGTGGTGACACCCGGCTTCACCATCCCGGCGAGCATGGCGAGCGTCTTCGCCACTATCCGGTTCGCGATTCGCAACGTGCCGATCTCGTCCTCGGTCCGAATCGCGATCTTCACGTCGCGTCCGCCGTACCCAGCCCGGCCAGTAGGACCTCAATCGACGCAAACACGTCGTCCGGGCCTCTGCCCGAGCCGGCGACCGACTTCACCAGACCCCGTTCCTCGTAGAACGCCAGGAGCGGCATCGTGGTCTCGCCGTAAACGCGCAACCGTTCGCGAATCGTGTCTTCGCGGTCGTCTCTGCGTTGCTCAAGGGAGCCGCTGCAACCTTCCCGGTCGCAGAGCGTCCCGTCTCCACCTTTGGGCGGATCGAATTTCAAATTATAAATGGCGCCGCAGACGCCGCACGTCCGCCGGGCCGTCAACCGATCCACGATCTCGTCATCGGGGACCGCAATATCTATCACTCCGTCAAGCCGTTGCCCGCGCGAAGCCAACTCGGCCTCAAGCGCTTCGGCCTGCGGCACGGACCGCGGAAACCCATCGAGCACATAGCCTGCTTCGCACTCGGGCTCGCGCAGCCGGCTGAATACCACATCGCACGTCAGTTCATCGGACACCAAGTGCCCGGACGCGAGCACCGTTTCAACCTGCTTGCCGAGATCCGTGCCCTTCTCGAGATGGCCGCGGAAGATGTCGCCCGACGACACATGCAGCACGTTTCGAACCGCGGCGATCCGCTTCGCCTGCGTTCCTTTGCCGGCCCCGGGGGCTCCCAGCATGACGATTCGTGTGCTCACGATGCCGTCGACCTCCTTCGGTCCGTCTTCCGATTCGATCCCAGCCTGGCTACCCGCGCCGGCCGCGGACGCGCCGTGCGCCCGTGAAGCCGTCATAGTGACGCATAATCAGATGCTGCTCGATTTGCCGGACCGTATCCAGGGCCACGCCGACCAAAATCAGCAGGCTCGTTCCGCCGAAGAACTGTGAAATCAGGCCGCTCTGGACGTCCATAGCCTGACTCACGAACTGCGGCAGCAGGGCCACACCCGCAAGGAATAGCGAACCCACCAGCGTGATGCGGACCATCACGCGGTTCAAGTATTCGGCGGTGGCTTTGCCAGGCCGCACGCCCATGATGACGCCGCCATACTTTTTGAGCTGATCCGCCATTTCGACAGGATTGAACGTAATCGCCGTGTAGAAAAAGCAGAAGAAGATAATCAGCGCGGCGTACACCAACAAATACAGCGGTTTGTCGTAGCCGAAGTACGCATCGAAAAATCCCGCCACACCCGACGGCAGTGCAATGCTCTTGCCGATAATCCCGGGGAGCATCAGCAGCGAACTGGCGAAAATGATCGGAATCACGCCCGCTTGGTTCACACGCAAGGGCAAGTAACTACGGTTTCCGCCCAGCATCTTGCGGCCCTTGACCTGCCGTGGATACTGCACCGGAACGCGGCGCTGCCCCGTGGTGACCAGGATGACACCAGCGACTACGGCAACCATCAATGCCACAAGGGTCAGGCCCTTGAACACGGACAATTCGCCGCTTGTGACCAGGTCAAACAGCATGATGAGGGCTTGGGGCATTCGCGCCACAATGCTCACGAAAATGATGAGCGAGATGCCGTTGCCGATGCCGTATTCGCTGATTTGTTCGCCAACCCACATAATGAACGCGGTACCCGTCGTGAACGAGAGCACACAGATGAAGTAGAACAGCGGACCCGTATTGGGAACGATGATCCTGCCCGGCTCGTTCAAACTGGTCAACCATGTCGCGATCGTCAGCGATTGGACGATGCACAGCCCAATGGTACCGTACCGTGTGTACTCGGTGATCTTCTTCTGACCTTCGGCGCCTTCCTTGGCCAACTTCTCCAAGGCGGGCACAACAGCCGTCAGCAGTTGGATAATGATCGAGGCGCTGATGTAAGGCATAATGCCCAGCGCGAACACGGTGGCTTGGGAGAATGCGCCGCCCGTGAACATGTCGTAGAACCCAAGCAGACCGCCGCCCTTGCCCATCCACTCGCTAAGCGCACCCCCGTCGATCCCCGGTGTGGGCACGTGCGCGCCCAAACGGTAGACCGCGAGCATGACCAACGAGAAGATGATCCGCTGCTTCAACTCCGGAATCTTAAACGAATTCCTAAAGGCTTCAACCGGCTGTGACACCTGGCTCGCGCTCCTTTACTTCTCGTCGGCCGTTTTCGGCTTCTTGCCGGCGCGACTCGGCGACGGGATCAATTCCACGCTGCCGCCCGCCGCTTCAATCTTGGCCTTGGCCGACGCGCTGATCGCGGTGGCCTTCACAATAAATTTCTTGGTCACTTC
>JAAEQP010001845.1 GCA_024231375.1 bacterium
ACCGTGCAAATAAACGGTGACTGTCCCTATTTAAATGGGAATCGAAACGAGGAGTCCCTTCGATGAGATACCAACCCGTGCGCATTCTCGCGTTCTCCGTCTTGACCTTCACCATGGCCCTGTCCGGTTTCGCCCAGGAGCCGCTGTGGGTACAAGTCTTCTCGTATGACCTTCCTCAGGAGCAGGAGTACTACGATGACTTGGCCAAGCTGTTTGCCGCGTCGCCGGGCGGTGCCGAGACGCGCATCACGATGGACAAGTGGGATGACGCGCACGCGCAGATCGGCGGGTGGTTCGAGGCAGGGAAGGGTCCGGACCTTGTGGTGGTGCCGGACATCTGGCTCGCTGAATACGCCGAGTTCATTGCCTCCTGCGACGACCTTCTTGATGCGCGGTTGAAGGGGGAGTTCTTCGAGGTGCTGTACACGAAGGGCATCTACGAGGGCCGTCTGCTGGGTCCGGTATGGGCCACGTCGACGAAGGCGCTGTTCTACCGAAAGGACTTGTTCCGCGAGGCGGGCTTGCAGCCGCCGCGCAATTGGCAGGAGCAGTTGGGCGCGGCGGTGGCGCTGAATAATCCTCCGGCAGTGCATGGACTTGGGTTGCCGGGCGCACGCGAGTACGAGACGGACGACAACTTCTTCTTCTATCTGTGGTCGGCGGGGGGACGGTTCTTCGATGAAAGTGGCGTTTGCGACCTCAACAGTGACGAGAGCGTTAAGGCACTGACCTTCTACTGCGACCTGGTGAACCGGTATGGCGTGACGCAGCCCGAAGTGACGACGTGGAACCGGAAGGAAACGCGACGCCTTTTCGAAGCGGGCAAGCTGGCCATGTTCGCCACGGGGCCGTGGGGCGTGGAGCAGTTCCGCAAGAACGCGCCGGATATCGAGTTCGGTGTGGTGCCGTTGCCGGTGGACACGGAACAGGTGACGCAGATCATCACGGACCACATGGTGGTGGCGGGGTATTCGCCGCGCAAGGATGTGGCGGCGCGGTTCCTGAACTTCGCCTACCAGGACATACACCGGCTGGCGTTTGCCAAGCTTGGCATCCTGCCTGAGAAGGAGACCGTGGCCGCGGACGCCTACTTCCAGGAAGACCCGGATTGGAAGGTGTTCGTGGACGTGATCCCCTGCGGACGCACGATTCCCCTCATCAAGTGGGAACCCATTGGGATTGCGATTCGCGAAACCATGTATCAGGCCTTGAGCGGGCGCAAGACGCCGCGTGAGGCGCTGGACGATCTGGCGGTGGAGATTGACGGTCTGACAGGCGCGAAGCGGTAGGAATTAAGTCGCGCCGGCTTCTTCGGCGAGGCGTTCCCATTCGGCATACATTTCGGCGAGGTCGCCTTTCATGCCTTCGTACTGCTCACGAAGTTGGCGTGCCCGTTCGTAATCGTTGGGATCGATGGTGGCCGATTCCGCTTCCACGGACGTGATGGTTTCTTCCATGGCGGCGATGTCGTCTTCGATCTGCTCGAGCCGCTTACGCTGCTTCCGCTGTTCGCGCTGCTCTTCCTTGTTGCGGGCGCGTTTCTTGGAGGCAGCGCGCTTGCGAATCATCATCACGTCGTCAAGGGACGCGGTCGACTCCGCTTGCGCGGCTTCGTGCTTGTGGCGGTAGTCCGAATAGTTTCCGAGATGGATGGTGGCTTCGCCGTTCTCAATCACGATGAGCCGGTCGGCCAACCGGTCGACGAGCGTCCGGTCGTGGGTGACCAGCACGATGGTGCCCGGGTATCCCACGAGCGCCGTTTCCAGGGCCTCGCGGGACGCGATGTCCAGATGGTTGGTGGGCTCGTCGAGGAGCAGCAGGTTCGCGCCGCTCAGGATGAGTTTGGCGATGGCCACGCGGCTCAGTTCGCCGCCGCTGAGGGCCGCGACAGGTTTGAACACATCGTCGCCCGAGAACAGGAACCGACCCATGAACGTGCGGATCTGTTCCGGCAACAGGTCGGACCGGGCGGCCTGGATTTCGGAGAACACGTCGAGATCGGTCGCGAGGCTTTCATGGTGCTGCTCGTAGAACCCGGCCGTCACCTTGTGGCCGAGGCTCACCGCGCCGCCGGCGTCCGGCAACCGTCCGGCAAGCTGGCGCAACAAGGTGGTCTTTCCGCTACCGTTCGCGCCGATGATGGCCACCCGCTCGCCCCGTTCGACCTGGAACGACAGGTCGCGATACAGACACAGGTCGTCGTAGGCCATGGACACGTCGGCTGCATCCACCACCACCTGCCCGCTGCGGACCACGTCGCCAAGGTTGAATCGCGGTGCATGAGCCTCGGGCGGGGGTGCGAGGACCCGTTCGAGCTTTTCAAGCCGTTTGATGCGGCTCTGGACTTGACTGGCTTTGGTGTTCTTGTAGCGGAACCGCTCGATCCAGCGCTCCTCCTTCTCGATGAATTCCTGTTGGCGCTGGTAGGCGTCCTTCTGCTGTTCAAGCGTCAACTCACGATTGGCGCGGTAGGCTTCGTAGTTGCCCGTGAACCCGGAGAGGCCCCCCCGCTCCACTTCGACAACCCGCCGGACCGCGGCGTCGAGAATGTAGCGGTCGTGGGAGATGATGACGAAGGCCTTGGGCCAGTCTCTAAGGAAGGATTCGAGCCACTCGCGTGCGGCGATGTCGAGGTGGTTCTCGGGTTCGTCCAGCAGGAGCAGGTCCGCGTCTTCCATGAGCACCAGGGCGAGCAACAGACGCGTGCGCTGGCCGCCGCTGAGGGCGTGGACGGGCATCTCGTATTCGGCTTCGGTGAATCCGAGTCCACCGAGGATGCGTTTGGCACGGATGCGGAACTCGTAGCCGCCGCTGACGTGGAAATGGTCCTGCAACCGGCCGTAGTCGGCCATGAGCTTGTCGTAGGCCTCTCCCTCGTGAACGCCGTCGGCGCCGAGATCGGCGATGCGGTGTTCCAGGTCCGACAGGGCCCGTTCCTGGTCGCGAAGGTCGGAAAAGGTGCCCATGACGACGTCGTGGACGGAGGCGTCGGGGTTCAAATCGGGCAACTGGGCGAGACAGGCGACGCGGGCCTTGCGCATGCGCTCGATGACCCCGCCGTCGGAGTCGAGATCGCCGGTTATCAGCTTGAACAGGGTGGATTTGCCCGTGCCGTTCCGGCCGATGAGGCCGATGCGGTCGTCGTCCTCGACACGGAAATCCACACCGTCGAGGATGGGCTCCCCGCCGAAGCGTTTGGTCACGTTTTCCAGGCGTATGATGCTCATGGGTTTTCTTTGCGAAACAGGCCCGAATCTGGCGGCCGATGGGCGAAGTTCGCGCCAGTATACCGGAGGGACGCGCGGTGTATCTACCGTTGGCCGGGGCCTTCGGTTCCGGCAAGGAGGCGTTCGTACACGCGGAGATTACCTTCGACCATGGTATCGACGGTGAAGCGTTCGTGGACCAGGGCCTTGCCAGCGGCGGCCAACCGTGCGGCGAAGTCCGGCTCACGGAAGAGCCGGATGATGGCATCGGCCAGGGCGGGAGGCTCCTGAGTCGGCACGAGCAACCCCGTCTGTTCGTGTCTCACCATTTCGGGGATGCCGCCACCCGCGGTCGCGGCCACGGGCAATTCGCAGGCCATGGCGTCGAGCACGGAGGTGCCCAGCCCTTCCTCTTTGCTGGACATGACGAAGACGTCCAAGGCGTGGAGCAGGTTGGGAACATCCTTGCGGTAGCCGAGCAGATGCACGGAATCTTGAATGCCCAGACGCGCAATCTGCTCCTCCAACTGGGGGCGCAGTTTGCCTTCACCGGCAATGACAAGATGCAGATTGGGTACGGCATCGAGCACGCGCGGCATGGCTTCAAGCAAGGTAGTGTGGTCTTTGTGGCCGACGAGGGCGGCCACGTTGCCGAGAAGCGGCACATCTTCAGGTACGCCGAGGTCCGTGCGCGAAAGCGGCGCAACGTCGAACCGGCCGGGGTCGATGCAGCTATGCACGGTGGTGAGTTTGTCGCCGGGTACGCCAAACGCGCGCATGACATCGGCGATGCGATCCGAGATGGCGACAACGTGGTCGGGCCATTGGTATTTCCAGCGGCTGAACGTGTTGTTGCGCGGGACGAAATCCACGCGGCGCGAGACTACAGCGTGTCCATGCCGTGCCAGGGCGCGGGCCGCACAGGCGTAGGTGTGGGCGTGGCTGGAATGGGCGTGGACGATGTGGATGTTGTGTGCGCGGATAACACGAGCAAGCCGCCAAGCCGTGTAGAGGTCAATCTCGCCGTGGCACGGGACCGCGATGCGCGCAGCCGGTTCGAACCCGTGGTCGCGGTGGAGGAACTCGCCGTTGCCGCGTCCGGCTATCACGATGGTGTGCCCGCGTGCCGCGAGACCGCGCATGAGGTAGCTGGCTTGCTGTTCGCCGCCACGCCATCCGAGTTGTTCGTCGATGTGGAGAAGATTCATGGGGCGGCATTATAGCACGCGGCAAAATTGAGCAGGGAGGGACAAGTGACAGGCAAAATGAAAGCCCCGGCAGACCTTCCAAATGCGGTACGCCGGGACCCTAGGTACGCCTGATCGATCGAAGTGCGTTAGAGGTCGCACTTCTCCTTGTCGTCGCCCTTCACGCGGCAGACCATCTCGTCCAACTTCTCTTGCCAGCCCTGGGCGACTGCCTTGACGGGCTTCACTTTGGTCGCAACCTTGATATGCTTCATCCCGAATTCCTCCTGTAGTTCACGTTGCGAGTTGCTCCCGGCCGCTTGGCCGGATATCCCCGGTCTCTGATGTACTGTACAAGTGGCGTTTCGGTTCGTCACACGATTTCTTTGTTCGAGGAGGAAGGGAAACGAGGATCCGGGGAGGTCAGGATGTGCGGGCTGCGTGGAGTTCCATGGCACGGCGGTAGGCGTCCACGGTCCTGGAAGCGAAGATCTGTGCGGAGAAGTCGTCGATGATGCGCTGCCGTGCGGAGTGGCCCATGGCCTCGCGCAATTCATTGTTGCTCAAAAGGTTACGCAATGCATCCCGCAAGGGCTCGACAGTTCTTTCAGGGACCACGTAGCCATCCTTCTCGTGGCGCACGATTTCCTTGGAGCCCCCGTGGTCGGAGGTCACAATGGGATTCCCTGTGGCCATTTGCTCCATCAGGCTGAAAGAGGATGCCTCGCAGGCAATGGAGGGTTGGACGCCGATATCGAAGGCCTGGAGGCAGAGGGCCATGTCATTTCGGAAGCCCGCGAAGGTGACGATGTCGGACAGGCCCGATTCGCTCACGCGGCGCTTGAGTTCGTCTTCCAGGTCGCCTTGCCCGAGCAACAGAATGCGGGCATTGGGAAACTCGTGCTTGAGTTGCTGCGCGGCTTCGAAGAGATAGCGGTGGCCCTTGGCGATGTTCATACGTGCCGCCATGCCAAGGACGACGTGGGTGTCGTCGAACCCGAATTGGGCGCGCGCCTGGCGGCGTTCGTCGGGGTCGGGCCGGTACTGCTCGGGGTCGACGCCATTGTGAATCGATTCCATCCGGGCCGAGTCGAAGGATGCCTGCTGGACCAACCCGGCGCGCACCGTCTCGCAGACCGAGACCTGGTAGTCGGTCCATTGGCGGTTAAGGATGCGGTTGGGCAAGGCGTCGTGGACGGCGTAGGTGTTGTGCCGGGTACGGACCATGCACACGGGGCGGCCCATGGTCCGGTTCGTCAACGCGGACACCCAATGGTCCTGGGAGCCGTTGGCATGGAGGACGTCGGGGCGTTCGTCGAGGATGAAGCGGCGGAGGGCCGTAACGTCGTTCCACCAGGCGCGCGGACGTAGTCCCCCCCGATATCGGAATCGGTTGTAGGCGGGGCACCCGGCATCCTCCGCGTGGCCCACGAGAACGCTGTCGGTTTTGCATCCGATGGTCACGTGATGCCCCAAGCGGGAAAGCTCACGGGCCAAGGTAGCGACATAGCGCACCTGCCCGCCTCCTTTGAGGTGGGGGTCGGTGATGACGATCTTCAAGGGCCGGCCGGTCACGACAATTCAAGGACCTTCTTTGCTTGGAATCCGGGAGGATGCTCGACGTAGACCCCCCGAAACGCGGATGGCTCGAAACTTCTGGCGAACAGAACTACTTGGTTTCGGTATCCGAAGTCAAGTTTTGAGCCGGCCTCGAAGAAATAGGAAACGATGGGATGGGGGTTCGGGGCATACCCGTTCCACGCCGCGAGAGCGGGATAGACGGGGCATTCCTGCCCGTTGATCCATGCGTGAAGGCCCAGGTTCATGGTGGTCAGATCGATGCCGCACTTCATGGGCAGAGGCGACGCGTACCCTTCGGGCACGCCGCAGTGGCCGGACCCGGTCCGGATGGGATCGAAGGCGGACGGGGGTTCGAAGCGAACGACGAAGAACATGCGGCGCGCGTAGGACCAGCACGGACGCTGGAGGACGAAGGGGTCCCGATCGACGTAGTCGTTGAGACCCGCGGGCACGTGGACCTTGGCGCACAGCCACGCATTGTGGCATGCGACCATCTCCTTGGAGAAGGGTTTGCCCGAGAAGGCGCCGTCGGGCATGGCATCGAGCCCTTCCTCGAATCCGCGCGTGGCGACGGTCCAATTGAGGAGGTGGCGGGTCCACGAGTTTCCGGGGAGGCGGACCTCGTGGGCCTTGAATGTCCCGCGCACGCGGACTCCAACACTGAGCCGTTGCCCGGGATCGCCGGTGACGGCGATGCCGCCCTGGGTTTCGACGGACGGAACTCCGAAGACTTCGGGCCGTTTTCGTCTGACGGACGCCGGGCTCCGGCGGACGGCCTCGACGATCCGGGCCTCCCTTGGCCCCATGGCGATGGGGATGGCACTGTCGCGCCGGAACAGGCCGTCGTTGGGACCGAGGTAGTTGAATTCCTTGGGGTACAGCTCGCGAACGACGTAGTCGGCGTCGTGTTCCAGGTCGAGTTGCAGCCGCACGTCCTGACGGTCGTAGGTGCAGTTGAACAGGAACACCGTGGCCCCGCGGGGCGTGGCGTAGACGTACCCGTCGACCTTGCCGAGGCCGGGATCGTCGAGGATCTCCTCGACATGGCGGAACTGATGCATATGCCGGCGTTCCCATTCGAACCACTTCACGGCAAACGCTCTGTCTTCCGCCGGCATGTCCTGGGACAGTGCGTAGAGGCGGTGTCTGGACCCGGTCGCGATGGCGGAGATGAGCGCGTACCGCCAACCGGCGCCATCGTGGTAAAGGTACCATGGATAGTGCTCGGCGCCGGGGTAGGGGGCATCGGGGCAGGATTCGGGCGCGCACCCGACACTGTTGGCGATCATGGTATGGGGGAGCAGAAAACTGTGGCTGCGGCGGAAGTAGAGGCGTCCCATGTCCGCGAACAGCCGCGCCGGGTGGATGTCGGGCAGGGGCAAGGGGTGGTCGGGCGCCGTGAAGGAGACGCTGTCGGCGATGCGGGCGAGCCCCGCTCCGTAGCATGCGTAGGGCCTGGCGCACCGGACGTGGCCCGCGTTCTCGCGGAGGGCCGCGGTCACTTCGACGAGGCCCTCGAAGGCCGCGTGCAACGACGGCAGGCCGGGAGCGTGATCGTGACCGGCGCTGTGACACGGGACAAGGGGGCTGCCGCCGACTTCGATGTTGGTGAACCCGTGGGTGTCCATCATGGTGAGGTACCGTTCGATCTGATGGTCGCGGAAGTCGTGGCATGCGAAGCAGGCGCCGTAGTCGGGTGACGCGGGCCCCCCGTCGGGTCCCAGAGCCACCCACCCCAAGTGGGGCGCCTGGCGGCGGGACACGACCAGTGCGGCGCTAACGCCTCCTTCGCTGAGATGCTCGTTCAGACTGTCCAGGGCGGGCGCCGACTCGGGCGCCTTCAGCGTCCTCGGGAGAAACACATGCGTGGCCCCGAACCAGCGGCACTGCTCGATGACCTCCAATTCGCTCGGTCCCTCGAGGCCGGGGTCAGGCGCTTTCATTTCGAGGTAGGGCGGGTGGGAGACCTGGGCGCCCTGGAGCAGGAACTCGCGGAACCACTGCTGTTCGCCCACATCAAGTTCGGCCGCCCCCTCGTGGTACGGGTTGACGCGAGTCCGACCGGCGTGCGCGGCCACCCCGACGACTACCGTATGGACCTGGAACGATCCCCCGGGCTTGAGCGCGCAAGCCGGATGGTATTCGAACGAGAAATTGCCGTTCTCGACAGCCGCGAAACTTCCGATGAAGTCGACGGCGAAGAAGAGGGATCCCTTGCGTGACCGCAGGAACGCGACGGGGTAGAACATACCTCCTTCATGAAGAATGGCCTGGTGATCGGACGAGACGCGGTGCTTCAGTACGGAAACGGTCTCGATGAACCGCTCCTGGCGGACGTTGTGGATCAGGATGAGCTTGCGCACGAAGTGCTCGCCACGATTCAACACATACGACAGTTCCGCGTCGAAGGCGTCGAAAGCGAGGTGTACGGTGAGGGAGGCGACATCGACCGATCCCCGGGCCTGAACCTTTCCGACCTTGGCGTCGTCGAACCCGACGCACCCTTCGCGGCATCTCGCCTCGAACGGCGTGAACCGGATGCGGTGCCGCTCCTGGGTGACCTTGTTGAGGAGGGTGCCTCCGACTTGGCCCTGTGAGGCGAAATCGACCTTCACCTCGAGGAAGCCGTTTCCCAGAGTGCCGCGCTTCTTCTCGGTGCGGGCGTAGGCGCCTACGCGGCTCTGGGGGCACTGGGTGAGGTCCAGGTGGGGTGCGAGAAGGGCACGCTGTCCAGCCATGAAGTACCTCCTTGTTGTGAAGAAGGACATCTCCATTATAGCCGATTGCACACAATTCGCACAACTCTCATTCCGCAACCTGCTGGTACGAAGGAGATTACGTACGAGTGAAGAATGGGGCCGATCGGGTCGTGAAGGCTCGGGTCTACTGTGCTTCCTGCTCGGAGGCCGTGGCGGGCACCGCGTCGCCGGACTCGGAATCGCTGGTCTGTGCGTCCCCGCCCTCGGGAGAGGCGGCGGCTTCGGAGCCAACGCCATTCTCCTCGTCTTGGGGCGCCTCCTGCTCCTCAATGGATTCGAGGAGGTCGCGCACATTTCGCTCAGCGCCCGAGAGCCGGTCAAGGGCGCGGTCGAACTCGTCGTCGATACCGGTGAGGGATTCGTCGCGGTGGATTTCTATGGTCTCTTTCTTCGGCATATGTCCAATCCGTGCTTGCGGTGCGGACCTGCGTGGCCCGCGCCCTGGTCTTCCGTGTCTACATTCGTGCTACATCGGGGGCATGGGCGACGAGGCGATTTCCTCCGCAAACTCGGCGAAGAGGGCGGTTCGTTCGGTAGACGACACGGGGTCGGGCGCCGTATCGAGCAGCGACCAGGCCTCGTCCTCCTGTTCATGCGGTAGCGGCGTTCCCTCCTCAAGATTCTGCCAGTCAACGTGGGCGGCCAAGTTGGCGACACGAACCCCGGCCGCGAGTATGGGGTCTTTGGCATCGACGAGCGAGGACTCCGGGATCGGGTGATGGAGCCACAGGGCATCGGTCAGGGGTTTCGGGAAGTCCCACAGCTCGGCGACCGCGGCGGCAGCGTCGGCGTGCGTGAATCCGAAGGCTTCCTTCTCGATCCGGCAAAGTGCCTCGGGCTCCCCTTCGGTGACCTTGAGAAGCTTGATGTAGCCGTCCTTGATCTTGCGGACCAGGAGCAACTTGCCGATGTCGTGGAGGACGCCTGAGACGAAAGCCTCGCCGTGCGAGTTGAGGCTGAGCCTCGTGAACAGTTTCTTGGCGAGGGCACCGGTGACGAGGCAGTGTCCGTATACGTCACGGGCCATGGTGGGATTGATGGACTGGTCTTGCACGGCATCGAACACCGACACGCCGAGAACGATGTTGCGGACCTCGGTGATCCCGAGCACAACGAGCGCAAGTTTCAACGTGCCCACGTGCTGTTTAAGCCCGTAGTAGGCCGAGTTGCTAATGCGCAGTATCTTGGCCGTGAGTGCCGGATCGCGTTCGACGACGTCGCCTACGGTGTTGAGGTCGGACGAAGGGTCCTGGGTAACCCGTAGCACTTCGGCGACAATCTCGGGAACGGCCGGTAGTTCTCCCGCCCGTTCAACGACTCGCTTCAGGTTTTGCGAACTCTGCATGTAGCGATGATTCCATTCTTATACGTGGAGCACGGCTATGGCGATAACACTGGCGCCAGACCGGGCAGAGTGCGCTCCCCTACGCTCTGCAGATCTGGCTCCGGTTCGTACTCAGCGGGTAAGCAGCAACGGACACGGCGCGTGATTCATGGCGTACGCCGTGGTGCTGCCAACCACCAACTCGCGGACTTTCGTGTGCCCGTAGGCCCCCATAATAAGCAAATCGGCCTCGCACTCTCCAGCATAGTCAACGATTACTTCGCTCGGATCGCCGTCCCGAAGTACGTAGTCCACCTTGAGACCATGCGGTTCGAGATAGGATCGCGCTTCGTCGGAAATGGACGAGGCCCGGTCGCCGTGAACGACGAGGACGTGAAGCGGCGCCTTCCAGTCAGCACAAACGCCCGCGGCAACCTGCAAGGCGCGCTTGGCGTAGTTGGACCCGTCGTAGGCCACCATGAAGCGGTCACGGCCGGGGGTGTCGGTGGCGGTCACGAGCACGGGCCGTTCGGCGCGTCGCACAACGGCCTGGGTGGTGGTGCCGACGAGCCCTTCGAGCCATTCGGTGTGCTCGCCGCCCCGTCCCATCACGACAAGGTCGGTCAGTTCGCTCTTCTCGATGATAGACCGGGCGACCAACCCCGTGGCCTGCTCCGAATCGCATGCCACGCCAGCCTCTTCGCAGGCTGTCTCGAAGTACTCCAGGGCGGCCGCGCCCCGTTCTTCGAGGATCATGGCGATATTGCCTTGATAGTTGGCGTAGGGGGCGGTCCCGAGGGAAGCGGACACATCGCGCAAAAAGGGCCCCTCCAGTAGCTTCACGTCGACCACGTGGAGGCCGTGCAGCCGGGCGCCGTAGTGCTTGGCGACGCCGACGGCGTACCGTACGCCCACTGCCGCCGCTTCGCTACCGTCGGTCGGTACGAGGATGTGCTTCATTTGTCCGAGTGTTCCCGTTGGTTGTCGAAGGCGCTGGGCCAGGACCTTCCGTTGCCGTTCTTCATCCTTCAAGCATTCCCTTCGTAGAAGGAACATCCTGGACGCGGGAATCCATGGCACAGGCTCTGTCGAGTGCGCGGGCGAAGGCTTTGAACAGTCCCTCGATGCAGTGGTGCAGATTGGCGCCGTACCGCAGATTGACGTGCAGTGTGCTGCGGCTGTTGACGGAAAAGGCGCGGAAGAACTCCTCCACGAGCTCGGCGTCGAAGTCGCCCACTTTTCTGCCGGGCAGGTCGGCGTTGAATGCCAGGAATGGCCGGCCGCTCAGGTCGATGGCCACTTCGGCCAGGGTCTCGTCCATCGGCACAACGGCGTGACCGAACCGTACGATGCCTTTCCGGTCGCCCAGGGCTTCCAGGAACACCTTGCCCAGGCAGATGCCGACATCCTCGACGGTGTGGTGTGCGTCGATTTCGAGGTCGCCCTTGGCCTGGACCGTCACATCGAAGAAGCCGTGGCGCGCGAGGTGGGTCAGCATATGATCGAAGAAACCGACGCCCGTCTCGACTTGGGCCGTTCCGGCGCCGTCGAGCTCGACAACGACATCGATGGCGGTCTCGGCTGTCGTGCGTTCGATTTTCGCTTGGCGCATGTCTGGAGGTCTCCTTACTTGACAGTTCATCGGCGCACCGGGCGCGGCTTCGTACGGGCTTAACGGCCGAGGAATAGACGCTCGGCGAGGAAATGGGGCAATCCCTCCTCGAGTATGCGGTCGGCGGCCTCTTGCACGGCGTACTCGACACGCACGAGTTCATAGACCTTCTCGACCGAATCGTACAAACCGAAAGCGGCCCGCGGATCCCCGTCGCGGGGTTGACCGACGGAGCCGGGGTTGACGAAGAACACTTTGCCGTCCCCCATGGCGAACGTGGACTCCTCGTCGACGGTGTACATGCCGTCCGAGGAGAAGATGCCGGGGCTGTGGGTGTGGCCGAAAAAGCAGAGCGTGTGGTTCAGGTCCGCCACATGGGGCAGATGGGGCAACACGTCTTCCCACGTGAATAGATAGCAGTCCCGGTCGGTGGGAGACCCATGGGCGGCGAGAAAATGGTCGAATTCGACGTTCACCGGGAGGTTCTGGAGCCATTCGAGGCTTTCGTCAGAGAGGTGTTCACGCGTCCAGAGGGCCGCCCTGAGGGCGATGGGGTTGAAGCCCCAAGGCTCCTCGATCCCGCAAGCGACGGCGTCGTGGTTGCCGCAGACGGTGGGAATGGTGCGCTCGCGAATGATGCGGACACACTCGTCGGGATCGGCGTTGTATCCGACAACGTCCCCCAAACAGACGATCTGATCGACACCGTTCTCGTCAATCTTGGCGAGGACGGCTGTCAGTGCCTGCAGATTGGCGTGTACGTCGGAGATCAACGCATACTTCACGATTCGCACACCTCAGATTCGAACCCATCCTGGCAGCGAAGCGGGGCATCGCTCGTAGCCGAACCACCGTCGGCGTCCCCCTTGCCAGACCCCGGCCAGCCGGTAAAACATACTGCGACTGGGAGGTAGGCGGAACGATACCCCTACCAGGCCGAAGATTGCAAGTCCCTGCTGCCAAACCAACTGCATCTATTGTGCATCTTCGTGCCGAGTGGGTCAAGCGGTCATGTCGGTGGCGGGGCGGGGGCCGGTGCCAGAACGAGGACCACACGACAGCGAGGAGATCGGAACGCTTGCACGGCCTGAACGGGTTTCTGGTAGTATGAAACCGTGGAACCGCGGTTCGCCTCGAACCTCCCTGTAAGTGGGGTGTAATGCATCGAATTCTTGTGTTGTGTGAGCGGGACTGGCTGAATCCCTCGGCCAGGAGCGAAGGTCACTACGTCTACGAGGTCTTCAGACGCATCGCGGCGGCGGGGCACTACGTGGCGGTGTTGAGCGCGGAACCGTCGATCATGGCCTTCTTGAGGCCCAAGGGGGCAGCCACACGGGAAGTGGACGGGATTCATCTGGCGCGGTTGGGATACGGACCGCTGTACCGCAAGATGGTGGGGGCCTTCTTCGCACGTGCGGCCCGCGGAGGCGGATTGCTTGACCGATTCGACGTGGTGGTGGACTGCATCACGCGGCGTCCGTTCCCTGTGGCGGACCACGTGGCGATTCCGGTGTTGCCTATCGTGTTCGGGCTGGACAAGCGGTTCCGGTCGGACGGCGATCCGCCCGGTCCCGTGGTCGCGTCCTCCCAGAAGGCCTACGACGCTCTCGAACGCGCGGGGCTTCCCGCGCACTTCATCGTGCGGGCCCCGTTCGGTTCCGATTCGGCCGGGTCCCCGTCGGGAGGCGGGAGGGCGGAAGCCACTTCGTGGGATGACGCGGCGATCACGATCTTGGCAACGGCAGACAGCACTGCCGAGATAGGGGAAGGGCAGTAAATCGATGCGGCCCACGGAAGGGAACGCGGACACGGAGCGGACGCGGGAGCGCGAGATCGGGCACGTGGCCCGGTATGCGGCCGCGACGGCTGGGCTCGTGGCGCTGGTGTGGTTCCTGTCCCGCCTGAGTCACGGGATCGGCAGCGGCCCTTGGCAAGCCCTATCCCTTGTCGAGAATCCCCCGTTCAAGGGACCTCTGCTCTCGTCAGCGATGGGACGTTTGGTCTGCTCCGTATGGCCTGCCAAGGCGTTGCTGTCACTGAACCTGCTGGCTGCGGTGACGGGCGCGGTGGCGTGCGCTGTAGTTGGGCACATCGTGGCCAGGGTGTCCGAACGCCATCTGGCGCGGTCCACGGCGCTGATGTCCGGCATTCTGGCAGGTGTGCTTCTGGCCTTCACGCCGGCGGTAACGTACGCAAGCACGGGGGCCCATCCCGCGATGCTGACGGTTGCGTTGGCGCTTGGGGGCGTGGCCGCTCTGGTGTCGGCGAGCGAGGGGAATCGGCCGGGGATGTGGTACGCGCTGTCGGGCATACTGACCGGTCTCGCCGCGGCCAACCATCCCTCGTTCGTGTTGCTGGCGGTCATCCTCATGGCGACGTCGGTCTTGATGACGCCCGAGCGAAACCCCGCGACCGGCATGGCGCTGGTGGCGACGGGCTTCATCGCGGGCGCCGTCCTTCCTTTGGTGTTTGCTGTAGGATCGGGCGAATCAGTAAGACAGTTTCTGGGACATGCCTTGCCCTCTTCCGGCGCCGTTTGGGGCGACGCCGTGCAGGAACGGTTCTACGGCGACCGTCTGGGATCGCAGTTCTGGCTCGTCGCGAAGGCCCTGGTCGTGTTCTCGCCCATTGTGCTGCTTCGCCGGGAGCTGCGGCCTGTAGGGACGGTTTTCGCGGCCGTGTTGGTGTGTTTCGGTCCGCTTCTTCCAGTATTGACGCGCGAGCTTCCGTGGGGCACCGGGCTTCCGGAGCCAGCCGCACCGTTGGTGTTCGGGATGGCCGCGTGCGTGGCAGCGTCGGTTTGTGGACTGGCCGTGACGCTGGAGGCCGCGCAACAGGCCGTGGGCCTGCGGGCTCAAGTTGTCGTTGTGGGTCTGCTGGCGATTGGCGGGGCCGCCATGGCGGGCCAGATTGGACTGTGCCCGAACCGGCAGCATGGCCTCGCAGCAGCGCTTCCGGAGACGGTCTTGAGCGAATGCCCAGAGAACGCGGTGCTCGTGTCCGGCGACCGGACCCTCACGTCGATGCTTCTTGTGGCCCAGCATGGCTCGCTCCCAGCCGCAAGACTGCGGCCGGACGTGGTGGTGGTCCCCGTGGAAGCCGTGCGGTCGCCCCGCGTGGGCATAGGGGCGCGGCTGCTCGCGGAAAGGGGTGTGCGGCTTAACCCAGGCTTCCCGTCGGACGAGGCCGTTCGCCGGTGGGAGCGGGAGCAACCGGTTGCCCTGTCCAAAGCGCTGGAAGAGCGGGATGAGGAACGTGCCTGGCACGACCTGGCAGTGTGGGAGTTCATTCGGACCAATGCGTCGTCGAGAGACTCAGCGCGGGCGCTGTGTTTCGCGGGGGTGGATTCGCCGTGGCTGGCGGCGCGCGGCCACTCCACGGGCGGGGTGACATCCTACCCAAGGAGAGATGCCGCGGAACCCGCCCAGTCCTTCCATGAACTTGCGCAGACGGCGGCGGACGCGAATTGCGCGGTGCTGGACCCCGATCTGGCGGCGTGTCTGGCGCGAATGCTGGTCGTTGAGTCGGCGCGGGCACGCTTGCAGGCGGAACCGGAGAACGCCGGACACTTGGGGGAACTGGCCGCTCGATTGGCGCCAGGCGGTCCCCTGCCCTTGGCGGCCGTGATGCGGGCCGCGGCGCGGTCCGGCGACCGGGAAGGGGTGACGCAATTGACCGAGGCCTATGCGTTGGCGGCGGCGCGGACCTCGGGCTTCACGCCCGAGGCGGCGGAATCGCTGGCTCAGGCGGCCGCACGAGACTTGCAGCGCCACGCGCTGGCGGAAGAGTTTGCCCTGCGGCTTGTGGGCGACCATGTGGGAGAAGAGGACGAGTCGAGCCGGTCACGCGCGGCGATTGCGGCACGATTGTGGGTATTGGACGAACTGACGGTATTGGCTGAGGGCTATGGGTACGTGGTGGCCGGCGGTGACGACAGCAACGACGTGCGGTACGAGTGGGCCGCTGCGCTGGTGCAACTGGGAGATCTGCGCGGGGCCCGTGAGGCCCTGAAGCCGATGGTCGAGAGGGCGCCGGAGGAGATGGCTGCGCGGCTGAAGGAGGATGGGCGATTCGCGTTGCTGCTTCTCACGGCGGACGGGGGCGGAACGGGGAAGGGGGAATCGATGGCGCGGTTGTGATCGCGGGGCGGGTTGCACTAGGATTCGGGGTGGGCCTGAAGTGCGTTCGCGAAGGGAGAGATCCATGATGCGTAGCATGCTGACACTCGGGTTGGGGATTTCGGTGGCAATGACGGGGTTCGCGGCAACGGTGGAGATCGCGGCGGACCGCATGTCGGTGGTGGATGGCCAACGCACGTTTGTGCTCGGCCTATACGAGACGGGCCTGACCGACCCGGCGTACCAGCAGGTGGCGGACGCGGGGTTCAACCTGGTCCGATCGCCGGACGACACGGCGGTCCTCGACAAGCTTGAAGCGCTGGGACTGTTCGCGTGGCTCAACACGGGCTACGACATCGACCTCAGCGGCAACCGTGAGGCGCGGATAGCATCGCTGGAGAGCAAGGCCGCACGGTTCGCGAATCATCCCGCGTTGATGGTGTGGGAAGTGCCGGACGAGGCGCTCTGGAACGTGTGGTACGGCGCGGAGCAGTGGCGCCGCCGCGAAGGCGCCATGCTGTCGGAGAAGATCAACGCGCTGGAGGACACGGCCAAGGCCGGGCGCCTGCGCGAGATGATGGCGCTATCCCGAAAGCACAGGGATCGCGGGGAATACGCGCAATGGGAGGATACGGTGGCGGCGGTGTGGAAGGAGTTGGGCGAGGCGCAGCCGAATCCGGAACTCCGGACTTCAACCGCGCCGGAACGTGGCCGCCGGATGGCGGACGGGATGGTGGAAGGCTACGGCGTCCTGCAGAAGCTGGACCCGGCGCATCCGGTATGGATGAATCACGCCCCGCGCAACCAGCAGGCCCAACTGGCCATGTTCAACCGCGCCGCGGACATCGTGGGATGCGACATCTACCCGGTTCCCGAGTACCACACGGGCCATTCGGATGTGGGTGAGCGTTCGTTGGCGGCAACGGGCGAGTACACGGATCTCATGCAGAACGCCGCGCCGGGCAAACCGGTGTGGATGGTCTTGCAGGGATTCTCGTGGGCGGATCTCGACAAGGAGGCCGACGACGAGAAGCGAGAGAAGAACCCGCGCCCCTCGTTTGAGGCGTCGCGGTTCATGGCGTACGACACGATCGTGCGCGGCGCGCGCGGCATCCTGTATTGGGGCACGGCCTACATCGAGAAGGACTCGCAGCTTTGGGAAGACCTGATGCGGCTGGTCCGGGAGTTGGCGGACTTGCAGCCGGTGCTGTCGGCCCCCGACGCCCCGCTGGATCTTCAGGTTGAGCTGGCGGAGACGTGGGGTTCGGTTGACAAGGGCGTGCGAATCCTTCCGAAGAACGTGGACGGCGCCACGTGGCTGTTGGTTGTCAACGAATGGTCGAGCGCCATGACGTATACGGTCAGCGGGCTTGAGGGCCTCGACGGTACGCGGTACGTGGATGGGACGGCCGACCGCGAGGCGACGGTGCGCGACGGCCGGATGACGCTCGGGATACGGAAGCAGGGAGTGCAGGTACTGCGCCCCGTTCCGTAGGGAACCGTGAGGCGGGTGTGGCACATTGCGCGGATAGTCGGGTGAGCGCGTAGGCATTCGGATCGCAAAGGGGGCAAGTGCGATGAGCAACGTCTTGGGATGGGTGAAGTACGCTGCCAGTCTCTATTGGAACGGTCTGCTGGAGATGCCACTTCGGCTGTTTGAATCTCTGACAGGCATGCCGATCACGTCGGGGTTGGCGATGATCGTCAAGGCGGTCATCACCCTCGTTTTGCTCTACTTGATCTACTCATCCACATCACGCATGCGGCGCCGAATTCAGAAGTTCATGGGCAGGGACAAAGAAGCCCTGTACGACAAGGCCGACGCAGCGGCCCTGAAAGCGTACGACGAGGCTGCCCGAAGCGGCGGTGGGCCTGCCGCGCTGGAAGCGTTGCAGAATCTCGATGCCCGCGTGGCGGCGTGCAAGGCGGCCAAGGACTACAAAGGCATGGCGGAGGCCTACTCGGCGGCGGCGCGGCCAAAGGAGGCCGCGGTCTGGTACCACAAAGCGAAGATGCGGCGCGAGGAAGCGGCCGAGTTGTCGAAAGCCGGGCAGACGGTCAAAGCAGCGCGGCTCCTGATGAAGGATGGCGATTTCGAGGGTGCGGCCAAGCTGTATGCAGAGAAGGGCAAGCACGCGCAGGCGGCGAAGGCTCTATCGAAGGCGGGACGGCTTGCGGAGGCGGCAGGCGCGTTTGCCAAGGCCGGCAAGGTGAAGGAAGCGGCAGCGGCGTACGTGTCGTACTTCGAGGACGCCAAAGAAGACCTGGAGCGTCAGATGCATGCCGGAGAGGCGTGCTTCCGGTTGATCCAGGAGGAGCCTGGGAAGTCGAAGGTACCGGCTGAAGATCGGGCAGCACTGGCACCGAAATTGGCATCACTGTTCGAACGCGCAAAACGGCATGACCTGGCGGCGGACCTGTACCGCGAATCGGGCGACATGGCGCGCGCGGGCGAGGTCTACCTGCTCGCGGGCAAGCTGCGCGAGGCGGGACAGTGCATGAAGCAGGCGGGGCGGACGCAGGAGGCCGCCCACATCGCGGGCCGGTTCTACGAGAGCAAGGAGCAATGGAAAGAGGCGGGTGGGGCCTACGCGGAAGGGGGCGACGCGCGCCGGGCGGGCGACTGCTACATCAAGGCCGGCGAGGCGGTGCGTGCCGCGGAGTGTTTCGAGAAGGCAGGCGACGCCTATCGCGCGGGAGCGGCCTATGGACGGGCCGGACGGTTTCAGGATGCCATCCGCTTGCTCCAGGGCGTGAAAGAAGGGGAGCCGTACTTCGATTCGGCGCGCGGGTTACTCGGGCGCTGTTTCTACGAGTTGCACGACTACGCCCATTGCGTCGCGACGTTGGAGAACCACCTCACGGGCAGGCGGGTGGCGAACGACAATGTGGAACTGCACTACATGCTGGCCTTGGCATACGAACAACAGGGCCGTCTTGGGCATGCGCGGGAGTTGCTCTACAAGATCCGCACGATCGATGTCTCGTACCGGGACGTGACCGACCGAATCACGAATCTGTCGTCGCGCATCTCGCTTCAGGACGACGTGAACCGGTCGGCGGCCGGCGATACGCGCGACGTGTCCGGGGGCGGGGGCATTGAATCGGTGGAGAGTTCGCTGGGAAGCCGGTATCAGTTGCAGAAGGAGTTGGGTCGCGGCGGCATGGGGGTAGTGTATCTCGCCAAGGACACGCAGTTGGATCGCTCGGTGGCACTGAAGTTTTTGGGAACGCTGGTGGACGACTCGGAAGAGTACCGCCAGCGATTCGTCCGGGAAGCACGAGCGGCGGCGCGCATCAACCATCCGAACATCGTGGGCATCTACGATATCAGCGCGAGCGTGGGCCGGGCCTACATCGCGATGGAGTACGTGGACGGTGCAAGCCTATACAAGCACATTCGTCAGAAGGGCAAGTTGGCCCCGCGCGAGGCGGTGACCATTGTCGGGCAATCGTGCGCGGCCCTGAAGGCGATTCATGACGCGGGTATCGTGCATCGCGACATCAAACCGGACAACATTCTCTTGGACAAGCGGGGCTTGGTCAAGCTGACGGATTTCGGATTGGCCAAGGCCGAGGATGCCCGCATGACGCAGGCGGGCGTTGTGCTCGGCACGCCGAGCTACATGTCGCCGGAACAGGTGAAGGGAATGGATGCGGACCTCCGAAGCGACATATATTCAGTCGGATTGGTGTTGCACGAGTGTCTGACGGGGAAGACGGTGTTTCGTGAGGGGAACGTACTGGATCGCCAACTCAACGAGATGCCGCCGGCGCCAGGGGACTTGGTGGAAGGCGTGCCGGAACCACTCAATCGTCTTGTGATACGGTGTATTGAAAAGGACCCTGACAAACGGTTTCAGAATGTGGCCGAACTGATAACGGAACTCCGTGCCGTCAAAGGCTAGCCGACATGGTTGGATCAGACCCGGGAAAGGCCCGGATTGGGGGTGAACGATGAGACGTTGCATGGTCTGTTTGTCTGTTCTTCTGGTGCTGACGCTGGGAGCAGTGGCGCAGCAGGAGGTCGACGAGTCCCGGCCCGCATCGGCGGACGGGGTGGTTACGGTGCGCAACCCGGCAGGGTCCGTGAAGATCATCGGTTGGGCCAAGGATGAAGTGCATGTAGCGGGCACGCTCGGCAGGAACGTGAAGCGACTGGAATTCGACACGGGACGGAAGTCGAGTTCGATTCGGGTGATTGTGCCTCGCTTCAAGAAACGTCGGATCGAAGCGACGCTGACTTTGTGCGTGCCGGCAGGAAGCGTGGTGAAGGTTCAGACGGTGAGCGCCGGCGTCGAGGTGACGGACGTGATCGGACCGGTCGCGGTGGACACGGTCAGTGGCAAGGCCACGGTGCTGGGCAAGCCCGCGGCCGTCTCGGTGGAAACCGTCAGCGGGGACGTGGCAGTGGGCGCGATCACGTCCAAGGCACGGATCGAGAGTACGAGTGGAGACGTGGCCATCGAAGGAGCGATCCCGGAAGTGGACGTTGAGACCGTGAGCGGGGACATTCAGTTTCAGGGGAAATGCGCGCGGTTCGAAACGGAGAGCGTGAGCGGCGACGTAAAGGCCGAGGGCATTGGCCCACGGGTGGACGCGGAAACCATGAGCGGCGACATCCGGTTAGGGTGTACGGGGATCGTTGAGGGCAAGGTCAGTTCCATGTCGGGGGCGCAGTTCGTGACGGCGTTGTTGTCGGAGAAGGGGACCCTGGCGCTGGAAAGTCACAGTGGCCGGATCGAGTTGACGCTTGCGGGGGACGCGCCGGGCGAAATCCACGTGAAGACGTTTTCGGGCAATCTGAAGACGTCGCTGCCCATGACGTTGACGGAGTTCGACGAGTCGCATTCGGGACGCGATCTCACGTTGCTGGGTGCGACGAGTGACGCCACCGGAACGGTGGACTTGAGGACGTTCAGCGGGGACATCCGGCTATCGCAGGCGGACTAGCCGGCCGGTCCCGAGCGCAGCGCGTCGGTCATGACGTCGAACCAACCGTCCGGCAATACGCCGTAGTCGTGAAACGTGATGCGGCGCAGGTCTTCGCCGCCGTGTTCGAGCAGGACCTCAAGCCGCGCGTCGGGCAGCAGGTTGCCGGCGCGTTCGGACCATTCGACCGCGCACACGCCGTCCGGTTCGAACAACTCTTCGTAGCCCAGGTCAGCCAACTCTTCCGGGCCTCCAAGGCGGTACAGGTCCATGTGGTAGAGTTTGGGATCGGTCCCGTATTCGTTGACCAAGGTGAAAGTGGGGCTGTGTACGAGTCCGTTGGCGCCGAAATGCGCTGCCATCCCCCGAACAAGACACGTCTTCCCGGCGGCCAAGTCTCCTCGCAAGGCCACGACAGCTCCAATTGGCAGCAAGGGGGCCAATGTCCGTCCGAGGCGTTCGGTCTCCGCTTCGGACCGAGTCTCGAGGGTGACGGTTGTACGGTCCATGCTCATGGCTGCCTCTGTTCCCCCACTCCACCCGCAGCCCGCTCACGGTCGATGGCGCTCTTGTATAGCTGCACGTAATCCTCGCATGATCGCTTCCAGGAGAACCCCTGTTGCATGCCGTTTTGGCGGAGCGCCCGCACGCAATCCGGATCGTCGTAGAAATCGAGCGCCCGATTCAGGGCATCGGTCACTGCCGATTCGGACATGGCCTCAAACTGAATCCCGGTCGCGTCGCCCACGCCCGTCGCCCCCGGCGAGACATCGACCACGGTGTCGGCGAGTCCGCCTGTGGCGCGCACGATGGGCACGGCGCCGTAGGCCAGGGCGTACAACTGGCTGAGGCCGCAAGGTTCGCGTCTGGACGGCATAAGGTAGAAATCGGACCCGGCGTAGATCTGGTGCGCCAAATCTTCGTCGTAGCCGACCACGGCCCGCATTCGTCCGGGGTGCATCCGAACGAGTTCCGCGAGGTCCTCCTCGTATTGGGCGTCGCCTGTGCCGAGAACAACGACCTGGACGTCGCGATCGAGCAGGCGGCGGAGCGCTGGAATCAGGAGGTCGATGCCCTTATCTTCCACCAACCGCGAGACCATACCGAACAGGGGCGCATCGGTGGAGGAGAGATGCATTCGATGCTGAAGGGCGTGCTTGCAGACGGGTTTGCCGGCGAGGTCGTCGCGATCGAAATTGGCGACGATGTAGGGGTCCGTGCCGGGATTCCACACGTCGTAGTCAATGCCGTTGAGGATGCCGGCAAGGTCGGCGGTGCGGGCACGAAGGGATGCGTCCAGACCATGCCCCCAGTCGGGCTGTTGAATCTCCCGGGCATATCGCGGGCTGACGGTGTTGAGCTTGGTGGAGAAAGCGAGGGCGGCCTTCATGAGGTTCAGTTCGCCATGGGATTCGGCGTAGTCGGGACGGAACAACTCCCAGGCAAGGCCGGACCGGGGCATCAGGGAGGCCGGGAAACTGCCCTGATAGGCGAGGTTGTGGATCGTGAAGACGGTTGGCATGCCCCTCCACATGGGGTCGAGGGTGTACCGGGTCGCAATCAGCGCGGGGATGGCTGCCGTGTGCCAGTCGTGGCAATGGACCACGTCCGGTTTCCAGCCGGTGAGGGGAATCGCGTCGAGGAGGCCCAGGCAGAAGAAGGAGAAGCGCTCCAAGTTGTCCGTGTAGGATTCGCCTGGCGGACCGTAGGCGTGTGGACGGTCGAAGTAGGCTTCGTGCTCGATGAGATAGAGGGGCACGTGGTTGCCCGGGAAGACGGATTGGTGCATGGCGCCAAAGATGGCGTGGCCTTCGATGTTGGCGACGCAGGTGGCGCACGGCACGCCGCGGGCAGCCTCGGGAATCATGCCGTAGCAGGGCATGGCGACGCGGACGTCGTGTCCGGCATCTCGGAGCGCGCGCGGCAGCGACTGGGCAACGTCGGCGAGGCCGCCGGTCTTCACCAGCGGCGCGGCCTCGGAGCACACGTACAGGATGTTCAACTCGTCCTCCATGGGTGGGGGGCGTTGCCAGGAAGGTCGAAATCTACCAGAAACGGATAGTGGATCGCCATCAACCGCGGACAGCCCCGCCGAAAGCCAACGGAGCGGGTCCCGGTCAGTGCCTGATGCCCTGCCCGTCGCAGGCGCTCAGTAGCAGAGGGCATTCGAGCAAACGTATGCCAGGGTTCCGTTTCGGCTCCGTCGTCCCTACGGGACTCTCGCTGAAGGGAGACGGCTTTCCCAGGAATGAATTCCTGGGCTATCCTCGACCGTCCCTCCGGGACTCTCACGAGGGAATCTCCTCCTGAGGCATCGCGTCCGATTGCATTGTCCATCAACCGGTTACCACCTGAAATAACTCGGGTTCGGGGCACGGGTGCGCGGCCAGGCCGGGACACTGCCGCTTCAGATAGCGGCACAGGGCAGGCACGACCAGCCGCTCCGTCGCGGCGTGGCCCGCATCCACCACGGCCAGCCCCTGTGCGCGGGCGGTCAGGGCCTGATGGTACTTGACGTCGCCCGTGACTAGAACGTCGATGTCCGGCGGCATATGGCCCACGTCTCCCCCACCACTTCCCCCGAGGACCGCGATGGACCGGACGCTGCGTCGCGCGGCTCCTACGAACCGGACATGGGGCACCTTGAGCGCGTCGCGTACGTATTCGGCGAACGTGGCGAGCGACATAGCCGATTCAAGCTGGCCGCGGACGCCGAGCCGAAGCGCGGGGTCACGGTTTTCGAGCACCACGAGGTCGTAGGCCACTTCTTCGTAAGGATGGGCCGCGATGAGGGCATTCACCACGGAGGCGACGCAGGCCTCGGGTACGAGGACCTCGAACCGGTGTTCGGACTCTTCGTTGACGCGGCCCTTGCGGCCTGAGAAGGGTTGGGCGTCCTTGCCCGGCAGGAAGGTACCCGTCCCGGGGGTGCTGAATGTGCAGTGGGTGTAGTCGCCTATGCCCCCGGCCCCCTGATCGCACACGGCTTGGCGGACCGCCGCGAGATGTGGCTCGGGTACGAAGGTTGTCAGCTTGAGTAGACCGGCGTTGGGCGCCGGGAGCAACGGCTTGGTATCGACAAGCCCGAGCCGGTCGGCCAGCAGGTCGTTCACGCCGCCGGGGGCCACGTCGAGATTGGTGTGGGCTGCGTAACACGCGATCCCGGCCGAGGCCAGATCCAGGAGCAGGCGGGTTTCGGGGTCGTCGGTCCGGAGCGCCTGCAGGGGTTCCATGATTGGCGGATGGTGGGTCACGATCATGCCCGCGTTGCGTTTCACGGCCGCGCGGAGCACTTCGGGCGTCACGGTGAGTGCGACGACGATGGACGCTACCGAAGCCGCGGGATCGCCAATGGCGAGCCCGGACTTGTCCCACGAGTAGGCCCAACCGAGGGGCGCCAGTTCCTCCATGGCATCGCACACGTCGCGCACGGTGTAGCATCGGGACTCGGTCATTCAGGACGCTCCATGGTTACGGCGCCGTATCCCACGACGCGGTCGTAGTCGCCGGAGGCGTGGGCACTGGTCCGGTAGTCGAGCAGATTCCATTCGGTAGCGCCGCGGGCCTTGGCAAGGGTCATGGCGGCGGCCACGGCGGCCGCGCCGCACATGGAGGAAGCGCCGGACCCGATGTCCTTCGCGAAACGTCCCACATCTTGGGCGAGCACGTCGTCGAGGGATCGCCGATCCACGGCGTTGGCCTCTTCTTCACTGAGGTAATGGGAGAGGTCGGTGGAGGCGATGACCAAGTCGGTATCGTCGGCCAGTTCGGCCAGGGCTTCCCCCACACCCACATGCCAATCGCCAGGCTGCCCGCCAAACAGGACCGGCACGATGGGAACGGTACCGATAGCCACGCTGATGAAGGGCAATTGCACTTCCAGAGAGTGCTCAAGCATGTGGGGTTCGGAAGTCTTGGAGTCGAGTTTCCCTGCCAACTCCGTGGCGAAGGCCTCGTCGATGGGGAACGTGCCCAAGGGGGTGTCGAAGGCACCCTGGCAGAACACGGAGGCCGTCTCGATGAAGTACCTGTGAGAGCACCCGAGCAGGATGACGCGGTTGCAGGACTTGCCTTTGATGCGGGCGTAGGCATATCCGGCCGTGGGACCCGAGTACACGTAACCGGCGTGCGGCGCCACCACAGCGACCACACGGTCGGGCGCGGGGGCCACATTGGACGCCTCAAGGTACTGTTCCGCGGTTTCGCGCAACCGGCCTGCTTCGCGTGGGTAAAACTGGCCGGCGACTGCTGGTTTTCTCGCATCCATGGTCTGGCTCCCTCTGACACGGCTCTGGGGTTGCTGCGAACTGGAAATGCGACGCTTGCGCTCTGTTGTGTTCCGTGTAGGTCGAGTCTAGCAAGCCGATGGCACGGCGTCAAAGGGTATGCGGAGGTAGAGGGCATTGGGGCACCCGCGAGAGGTGCCTCTACAGAGGCGTTTAGGCATCCAGGAGACGGTATCGCGGGCTGCACGCCAGGGTCGGGACGCTCAACAGCTTCCATGTCCCCTGTTTTTTGGAAGAACCACAAGACGCGGTTTCTCGCGAAGGCCGGGAATCGGGACGGGGGCGTGCGATGGACCAGGGCGCCTCAGTCACGTTCCGTGTGCCACCTTCAAGCGCCAGCTTGTGGGTGTCCGGATTCCCGAAAGGCGCCAACCATGTACTCAAGACACCCACAACAGTGTTGTGGGTGGCACACTTGGGATGGTGTAGGCTTCGCTCAGGGGCAAAACCGCGGACCCGGCACTCCCGTGAGGGAGAAGCATCCTCGTTCGCGTATGCTCCCATTTCCGCGCCGTTTTGGCGCGATTGTCCTTGGGGGGGGGGGCGTCTTGGACGTACGACGGCGGAATGGGTGCTGTGGTATCATCAATGGCGTGATCCGGGCGTGAAGGTGGAGCAGTTTGGAGGTGTGGCACGGCTCGGGGAACCGGGACGCGACGGAATTGGGGTGAGACCGTGTATCAGCTTGTGGGCTTGTCCAGAGGATGCCGGGGAACCACGTGGGAAGTGGGCGCCAATCCCATCGTGATGGGGCGGGACACTGCGTGCCATGTCGTGCTGTCCGATCCACTGGCTTCGAGACGGCACTGCCGTCTGTTGGTGGAGGATGGGCGGGTGCACCTGGAGGACTTGGGCAGCCGCAATGCGGCACTGGTCAACGGGGTTCCTTCGGGTGAGGGCGAACTGCAGGCAGGCGATGAATTGGCCATCGGCCGTGAGCGCTTCCTGCTGACGAAGGCTGCTCCAAGTCCTGTGGTGGTTGCGTCGGACGCGCCGCAGGAAACGCTGACGCTCTCGGAGGGCATGCCCACCACGCTCGATGTCACGGCCGCCTGCCCATCGTCGGATCTCCGTCCCAGCACCGTGCAGGACCTTGCCCTGTTGCATGACGCGGCGCGCCGCTTGGGAGCGGCCCAATCGATGACGGAAGTGGTCCAGATCCTTCATGCGCTCTGTGGAGAGCGATTGAAAACAAAAGCGTGTGCGTTCGCCCTTGTGAACGCCGAGGAAGACTTGGTCTTCCTCGGTGGTGAAGGCGAACAGGCGGCTCCGGATGAGCCGCTAATGACGGCTATCCGGACCTGCCTGGAATCGAGCCAGGGTGTGCTTGTTCCCACGCGAGGACGAACCGGTGCGGCGCGGGGATTGCGTTTCTGCCTCGCCGCCCCCGCCACGCTTGGGGGCCATGCGCTGGCGATTCTGGCTGCGGAGACGGGCATACCACATGGGGCATTCGATGAGGACGACCTCCGGTTCATCATGTTGCTCGCGCAATCGTTGGCCCCCCTGATTCGCGCCGTGGAACGGGTGGAGCAGTTGCGCGTGGAGAACGCGCGGCTTCGAGACCAGGGACAGGACTCGCCGGTTCTGGTGGGTGCGAGTGGCGCCATGCGCGCGTTGCGGGCGAAGATCGCGGCTGCGGGCGAGTATCGAGGGAACGTGTTTGTCACAGGCGAGACGGGCACGGGCAAGGAGTTGGTCGCGCGACTCATCCACACCCACTCGCCGCGCCGGGAACGGACGTTCACGTTGGTGAACTGCGCAGCGATTCCGGGGGAACTGTTTGCCAGCGCGGTGTTCGGCCACGAGCGCGGGGCCTTCACGGGGGCCGAACGGGCTACGTCCGGACTGCTGTCGGAGGCCGATGGAGGTACGCTGCTGCTCGACGAGGTGGGCGAGTTGAGCGTGGAGAACCAAGCCCGGTTGTTGCGGGTGATTGAGACGGGCACGTACCGGCGCGTGGGGTCGGAGGAGGAGCGTCGCGTCGACGTGCGCATTGTCGCGGCCACGAACCGGGATATCGACGAAGCTATCGAGAGCGGCGTGTTCCGCCGGGACCTCTATCATCGCTTGAACGGCATGGAGATTCTGGTGCCTCCGCTACGCGATCATTCGGCCGATGTGCCCGCGATTGCCCGGCATTTCTTCGATGCCTTCCATCTGGATGCAAAACGGCCATTGGAGGGCATCTCCGAAGAAGCGCTGGCGGACCTGCGCCGCCGACCGTGGCCGGGAAACCTCCGGGAACTGCGCAACTGCGTGGGTCGCGCCGTGAGCTTCGCACGGGGGCCCCTGCTCGAGCGTAGCGATTTCACGGCGTCCGGGGACAACGGAGGCGGCGACTCGAAGGCCATGCTCACGCTGAAGGAAGCCGAGTGCGCGCACATCGCACGGAGCATCGAGCAGTGCGACGGCAATGTGCCGGCGGCCGCGAAGGCGCTTGGGGTCGGCCGAAGCACCTTGTACCGCAAGCTGGGCGAGCACGGATTGCAGGACTGAGCCGTCCTGAGTGTCCCGAAATCGGGACTTTCCCTGTCCCGATTCCGGGACAATTCACATCTTATCCACTGTACTTCGGAAGCATTCACCATTGGGTCGGCCGCCCTAAACCAATGCAAATCAGCAGGTTAACCCCATTCGGATCGGCTCCCCATCCGATTGGCCCGTTGCTTGCTCTCTTAACCCTAACGTGAGATAGGGGTGTGTCAAGAGGCTCGGGCTCATAGACAGGGGAAGGCACGCATGAGTTGTCGAATTCAACAGCCTGGGATCAACGGCGAGAGATCTGCGGGTAAACCGTTACGTAAGATGGAGTTGTTCCGCCTCCGCCGATTGTTGGGACTTGACGCGGAGGACGGTGAGGACGCGGGTTCATTGTGGTCGAACCCGCAGTGGGCGGTGTACTGGCTGCATCGTCTGGACGGTGTGCGGGGTGTCAGGCGTCCCGAAATCGGGACATGCGAGGAAGGAAGCGAGGGCAGGTGACATGCGCACGAACCAGACACAAGCGCCTCCAGAGGCTCCGGCGCACCACGCCGAGGAGCACAGGGTGCATACCGCGTCGTGGGTTCGGGCGTTTGTGCTGAGAACCTTCGGGGGATACCACGTGTTCCGCACGGAATGCGTGCCGAAGTTCTCGGCATTGGGGGGAATCGCCTATTCGAAGACCTGGTGGCTGCGGCGGGACTAGGCGCAGAGGTCCCGCACAGACAACGAACGCTTGGGTGAGTTGCTACCCCTCAAGGGAGGGGAGCTTTTGTCTTTTTCGGGGAGACCAAGTGGCTGATGGCTATTCCGCAAGCGGCG
>JAAEQP010001846.1 GCA_024231375.1 bacterium
CTGCGCCGTCGATCTTGGCCGCCTCGTAGTACACGTTTGGAATGGCTTGCAGACCAGCCAGGTTGATGATCATGGAGCCGCCCAGGGTCCAGCAACTCATGAGAATCAGCGAACTAAGGGCTCCACGTTCACTTGAGATCCATCCAGGCAGCAGCGTGTCGGCATCAGCCCGGCCAAACACCAACTGCAGCGGCCACGCCACCGCGTGGGAGAGCCAGCTATCCAGCCCGAGGAAATCGAAGACCTTGGCCAAACCGATGTTGATGAGTCCCTGGCTGGGACTGAACAACCACAGCCATAGCAACGAAATCGCCACGCCTCCCAAGACCATCGGTAGATAGAAAGCCGTCCGGTAGAAGGTGATGCCCCGCGTCTGGCGGTTGAGGAGGAGCGCCAACGCCAACCCGCCCACAAGCTGAAGCGGAATGCTGATGAGTGAGTACTTGATCGTCACGTACAGGGACTGCCAGAACAGAGGGTCGTCCGTGAACAGCTTTCGGTAGTTTGTGAGTCCCACCCACCGTAGCGTGTCGCGCACCGCGGACGGGTCGTACCGGCAGAAGCTGAGCGACATGGAAGCCGCCATCGGGCCGAGAATGAACACGCAGAACCCGATGATCCACGGCGTGATGAAGAGGTAGCCGGAAAAGGCTTCCCGCACCCGTTGTCTGCTCACACCGTTGCCCACGAACCCTCCCAAGCATGGTCGTGAATTCATGCCGTTCCCATCCGCCAGCGTCCCGCATAGGATAGGGGACCGTCGGCGGCACAGCAAGCTCGCGGCACGGTTGCCGACGCCGTGGTATGCTTACAGCGCTCGGATGGTCCACGGGCATTGTCCCGTTCATTGCGCCCGACGCGCGATAGGAATCGCTCATGAGAGGGTTGTTGGCATTTGCGTGCATGGCCGTGTGTGCTGCTGGGCCGGCGAGCGCGGTTGCTGCCGGGCAATCCGCAACCACACCGATACCCCCCGAAGCCCTGGCAGTGTGGGAGAGCGCGTCCTCACAACTGGGAGACGTTGTCAGGACCGCCCTTCCCGATGCCGAAGTCACGTACTCGCGACAGCGCCTTGAAGTCTCGGTCAATGTGAGCAAGCAAGGCGTCGTGCGCCCGACTTCAAAGAGCGGAGAGATGTCCCCTCGGTTGGAGATCGGTCCGGAGCCCGACGGTCTCCATGTCATCGCCTGGATTGGCGACGGTATCGATCAGGCTATGCGCCCACAACTCTGCGACAGACCCCCATGGCAAGTCTACCTCGACAGGGCGCCGATCAAGGGAACCGGCCTGTACATCAAGGCGAACATAGCATTCGGCAAGGATGTTGATCGGGAGCTGATCCACAGGCTTCGCTCCGAGCTGCCCCTTGCGGCCAACGCATTGGCGGAGGCGTTGCAGCGTGAGGGCGTCGCGCGGCAGGTTCCGGTACCTTGGGGCGAGCCCGTGGATGGTTTGCAGGCGGCGCTTGTCAGGGAGGACGGAGCGGGCGCCGTACGTGTTGGGGACACCGTGTCCTTCCGCTTCGACGTACGGAACGCGGGTACCGAGCCGATTCGGTTGACGCACACCGATCCGCCGCATTCCTACTGGTCGCTCGGCGCATGCGACAGCGCCGGGGAGATGGCACCCGTGCTTGTGCCTCCGGTTCCCGGCTCAGCAGTCGTACATGCAAAGATCCTCGACCCTGGCGAAACGGTAACACTGATGCGCTTCCCCCTCGCGGTGCGTCCTGTGGGGTGGGAGGGGCCCATCGACGGCCTGGTCATGTTCGCGGCGCCAAGGGAGTACACGGTGCGCCACACTGCGTCCATCGGGATGAAGCCTGACTGGTGCGGCTGTCTGGCGACAGCACCCATAGCGTTGAACGTCAAGGAGGCCGACGGCGCATCGGTCCCCCCGACGAGTGGGGGAGCCTATGCCGAGGAGGGCGTGCGGGCTGTTCTGCTGGCACTCCAGGCATACGGTCGCTTGGGCTACCCCGTGTTCCTGCAGGAGGGCGACCCTTTCGTGCTGGACCTCAGGGACCGCAGGAAGGGGTGGGCGGAACAGTGCGCAGCTCTGTCGCCGGCCGCTGTGGCGTACTTGGGGTACGTGGCGGCGGCACACCCCGACGAGCACGTCCGTGCGCGGGCCTGCATGTCCCTCGGCGCGACAAAGAAGGTTGGCGCGGCCGGAGTGTTGGTTGGGAGCCTGACTGACCCATCCGTTCGTGTGCGGTGCAGAGCGGCCCGCGCTCTGGGCGACCTCCGTTCGGAAACGCACGTAGCAGCTCTACAGGGCCTCGCGGCCACCGATCCCGACGCATCGGTACGGGCGGACGCCTGCTACGCCCTTGGCCACATTGGGAGCCGAAAGGCGACGGATGGTCTGCTCGCGGCACTACAGACGGAGGACAACGAGAGCGTAAGAGGAGCCACGATTCTCGCACTGGGATGGATAGCCGACCCGACCGCGTTGGACTCTCTCAAGAAGCTTCTGGAGGCCGCCGAAGACGAAGACCGGCGCGGGATCGAGGCTGCGATCCGCAACATCGAGGACCCGGAGTACTGGGATCTCGGGGTCAAGGGGGGCGTCTCGGATCATGACCTCTACCGCTTTCTGGTAGAGGAGCTCGACCTCGGTGACCCTATTCAGCCCGATGCCGACGGGTACCTTCCCGATCCGTTTACCAGGCAACGACAGGGCTCAGATAGGTACGTTTTGATTGGGCATCATACCCGCGCCTTTGGCGCGCCCGAGGGCGACATCATCTACCTGCCGGACGGGGAGCAGTACTATGTTCGGGAGAACATCCCCGACTCGACCTCCTGGCGCTACTACGGGCCGTTTGAGGGCAACCCTCACGATCTCGCCCGCGAGAAGTTGATGGCCACAGCCCGACTGACCCCACCACCCGGCAAGGGCGAGGCGGCCCTGCCCGTGAAGCGCGTGGGCGACCGCGTGTGGATCGAGGGGGCGAAGGAGATGTTTTACCGGCACTTCGAGGAGAAGGATAGCGGGAAAACGACGCCGTGGTCGGATCAGTGCGGCACGTATATGCTTCTGGCGCAGATGCGGATTGCCGGCTGGGACATCGGCTACCCAGGCCTCAACGCGATGGCGGGATACGGTCCCCGGTTCGGGTATGCGCCCCGGCCGGACGACTACTGGGTGTGTCACTACATCCCACCCATCGACCGGGAGGATCGCATCGCGCATGCGACCGGGTGCCAGTATCGTTGGCGGCAGTACCACGACGTCGAGGACTACTGGCAGGCGCTCACGCAAGCCATCGACGAGGGACAGGCGGTGTACGGACCCAACGAGGAGGGCGTGCTGTTCATCGGCTATGTCGACGCGACGGAACCCGCCGAACGAAGGGTGATGCCGTTGGCGGCCGTGTTCGTCGAGGACGACGAGTGGACGTGGGGCCAGTTCACGAAATGGCACGCGCGCCCCATGGTCAACGGCTGGCTCGGGCGTATCGCGAAGACGGTCGATCCCCACCTGCCCAAAGAGTCGGCCATCGAGGTCATGGCAGTGATGGCGGCCGCGGCGTCGGGGAACGACAGCCGCCGCAAACCGGATGACGGGGTAACGTGGGGGGTCGCGGGTGTCGAGGCGTACGCGCGCGACCTCGCCGACGTGGCGAAGTCGGGCGCGGCTGAGGACAAGGGCGGCTACTTCCAGGGCGGGTGGCGGGCGTGCCACAATGTGTACCCGCAGATTTCAGGACGTCCGGCTTCGGCAACCTATCTCAAACGCATCGCGCCGCTGTTCGACGGCACAGTGCGGGACAGCATGCTGGCGGCCGCCGTCGAGTACGACAAGGCCACGGAATCGTGGGGCGCGTACCTCGCCCAACTGGGCGGAGACGCGGATCGCACGGTCGATGTCGACCACGAGACCGCCTGGACGACGGAGAAGTACCGCAAGGCGGGCGCGGCCGCCGTCGCCCAGGCCGCTCAACACGAACGGGCCGCGCTCGATCACCTGGTGCAGGCGCTGACGGCGTTGAACGTGGCGGTGCCGGTGCTGCCGGACCGGTAGGTGTCCGGCAACATGCACGACCTCTACGAGTCGTGGGAGTTCTCCGTGTCAGGCACGACGCGGTAACTTCCCTCCGGCCCGCTACTGCTCGTACTTCAGCTTTGGTCTGGGCGGCCCATCGTACGGCTCGGCGCCAAATTGTGCGTCGCGCTCTTCCACGGTCAGCAGGTCGGGGTCGGTTGTGGCCGGTGCCTCAATGAATCCGTAGTAGCGCGCCATCCAGTAGGCGTCGAGATAGCTGGACGGGTCGAGGATGCCGTAGTTGCCGCCGCCGTCCAGTTCCAAGGGGTCCCGGTCCCATCGGCGCACGCCCTGCTCGCGCGGTCCCATCGCCTTTGTGTTCGACACGTAGTTGGTGAGTCCTTCGGGCACCTGCAGGTCGTGGCGGTGGGAGTTGGTGAACCGGTAGTTGGTGCAGTCCAGCGGATAATCGCGCAGGTGCTGGACAGCGGCCTCATTGCGGCATTTGTTCCCCGTGAGCGCTCCGTAGATGAAATGGAACCACGCCTGGCCTTCGAAGCGCTTCACTTCCCAGCTTCGCTGCATGCTACGCACATACATGGCCCGTAGACGCGGGTCGGTTTCGCAGTTCAGCAAGGGGTAGTAGCCCAGGAAGGCCAGACGGTCGTCGAAGTGGGTGTAGAAGGGGAAGGTCATCTTCGCCCTGAGTGTGTTTTCGGGATAACCCCATTCGACCAGTTGCGCCTTGGCCTTCCGGTACTTTTCGGTATCGCCGACGATGTGCTGCGTCACGGCCATGATATTCATCGCCTGTCCCGAATTGAGGCCGTGTTCGGCGATATGCGCTGGGCTGTTGATGAAATCGGGGTCCCAACGCGCCCAAACGGTCGGCTTTCCGTCGAGATCCCGCAGCACCCAGCCGCTGTCGATGATGTGGTCCGTCATTCGCTTCACGTGGTCCCGCACGGCTTCCTTGTCCTCGCCTTCGGCGACAAGATCGTGGAAGACCAACATGCTGTAGTACTGAGACGCCACCTCGTCGCTGGACGTGTCTCCTTTCCACCGCCACTTGCCGTCTTCCGTGGGATTCCATTCCGAGGGTCGCCCGGCAGACCCCGTGGCCGCCAACGTGGCCTCCTCGCCTTCCGCATAGATCGCGCGGGCCGGGAATCCGTCGATGGACGTGATCTCTTCGCTCCACTTCACCGATTTGAATACATCGATCGCTTCCGCCCGCACGTCCGGGTCGCCGGTGACGGCGTATTCAAAGCAGAGGGCGTCGAGATAGTGGCACGCCCAGCCGACGTCGTTGTCGCTGAGGAAGCGGATGTAGCCCCCCTCATCCTTTCGAAACAGTTCATTCACGAATCCGAGGCGTTTCATGCCCCACTCTTCGATCCAACGCTTGTGCCAGGCCGCCTTCTTCTGAAGGGTATAGGGCTCGTAGGTGATGATGCCGAGTCCGCCGTCCGTGGCAATGTAGGCGACGTTGTCGCCGCACGCGATGGCATTCACCTTCTCGTTCGGAAGCCACCGGTCGCAGCCGAAGTAATGGAAGTCACCGTCCACCACCCGGATGGCGCCGCGCATGGTGCCCACCCAGTAATCGCCGTCGAACCCTTCCGCGACGCACGTGGTGTCTTCGTAGCAGAGGCCTTCGGCGCCCGTGAGCGTATTCCAACTCATGCCGCGCAGCACCGCCAGCCCCTTGTCCGTCGGCACCAGAAGCCGACTGCCTATCGCCAGCATGTCCCGGGTCGCCGAGGCGCGAGGCAGATGCCCCCAGTCCTGGACGTTCTCATAGTCGAACTGGCCGTCCTGCAGGAAGCCCAGTTGGCCGCCGTGCCGCACGTAGATGGTTTCGCTGTACGACGCCACGCCGAGTATCGACCACCGGCTCCTGTTGCCGTCGACCACCTCAAGAGCATCACCCTGCAACCGATGCACCTGCTTCACCGACGCAACGACCACGCCGTCGTTGTGTGTGCACACATCGACGAAGGCACCATCCGCCACCTTCGTCCACGTGCCGTCCGCAAAGCGCCATAGCCCGTCTTCGGCCACGGCCCAGAGGACACCGTCCAACACGCGCAGGCGTCCGGTCTTCGACTTGGGACCGTCCACGGCGACCAAAGCGTCCCCCTCGACAACAGACACGCCGCTGCCGTGTCCGACATAGACTTGGCCGTTCACCACCGCGACCGCCAGAAGCGGATGCTTCGTCTCGATCTTGCTGCCGACTTCCTGGAGATACACCTCGTCGACGATGGGTTGCCATCGCGGGTTCTCGGGTATGGGCAAGCCAGCCCAGGCGGCGGAAGAAAGCCCAGGGCGCAGAGCCTGGGTTGCGACAGGCGTGCTCCGCGCCCCCGAGAGGGCGCAGCTTGGATGGGCATCCCGATTCTGGTCCCCTACTTGCTAATCGATCTTCGATCGTTGTCGTCACCAGCCGCGGGAGAGTCGCCGGCTCGAACTGCGACTCCGTGAGACCTGAACCGCGCACCTTCGTAGCGTATATTCTCTGGTGAGC
>JAAEQP010001847.1 GCA_024231375.1 bacterium
CACCACATCGTGCGAAACAACCACATCTACCGAACCACGCGTGGGATCTGGCTGGACTGGATGACCCAGGGCACGCGTGTCACGCGCAACCTGTTGCACGACAATGGCCCCAGCGAGGACCTGTTTGTGGAAGTCAATCACGGCCCCTTCCTGGTGGACAACAACATCCTCCTGTCCGGCAACGGCATCCTGGTCAACTCCCAGGGCGCCGCCTACGTACACAACCTGATCGCCGGCCGGGTACACGTCCTTGTGGGAGAACGCCGTCTCACGCCCCATCTCGAAGCGCACGCCACCGACGTCGCAGGCCTGGCGCCGAATCCCAGTGGCGACGAACGCTACTACAACAACATTTTCGTCAATGGCGGCCTGGCCGCCTACGATAACACCACACTGCCCGTCTTCATGGACGGAAACCTGTTCCTCAACGGCGCCCAACCGTGCAAGCACGAAACCAATGCGTTCGTCCTGCCAAAGATCGACTTGGGACTCAAACTCGAAGAGAAGTCCGACGGTCGGTATCTGCAGATGAAGTCTAGGAAGACCTGGGCCGATCGCGAAAGGCCATTGGTGACAACCGAGATGCTAGGCAGGGCGAAAACGCCCAACCTGCCCTACGAAGATCCGGAGGGGCAACC
>JAAEQP010001848.1 GCA_024231375.1 bacterium
CCTTCCTCGTCGGCCATGAGCACGCGGTCGCCGTCGCCGTCGAACGCGATGCCCACATCGGCCCGTTCTCGAATCACGGTGGCCCGCATTTCTTCCGGCCGGGTGGACCCGTACCCCTCGTTGATGTTGCGGCCGTTGGGCCGGTCGCCGATGGGGATGACCTGGGCGCCCAGTTCGCGAAACGCGTCGGGGCCCACGCGGTACGTGGCGCCGTGGGCGCAATCGCACACGATCTTGAGCCCGTCCAGACGCATGCCTTTCGGGAAAGTGGCCTTGGCGAACTCAATGTACCGGCCTACCGCGTCGTCGATACGCCGGGCCGTGCCGATGCGCTCGGCCATGGGCCGGATGGTGTCGATATCGCCTGAAGTCACCAGCCGCTCGATCTCGTTCTCGATGCCATCCGCGATCTTGTACCCATCGCGTCCGAAGAACTTGATGCCATTGTACTGGAACGGATTGTGGGAGGCAGAAATCACGATAGCCGCGTCGCAGCGCAGACTGCGCATGATGTACGACACGGCAGGCGTCGGCAACGGTCCAACGAGGAGCACATTCACGCCCATCGAGCAGAGCCCGGCGGTCAACGCGTTCTCGAACATGTAGCCTGAGAGGCGCGTGTCCTTTCCAATGAGGAACGTGTGCGACCGGTCCTCCTGCTGAAAGATGTGGCCCGCCGCGCGACCAACGCGCAGCGCCATCTCCGCGGTCATGGGCCAGTCGTTGGCAACGCCCCGAATCCCGTCCGTGCCAAACAGGTTCTCCGTCATGAATCCCCCCGTCGTACAATCGCGTCGCTCATACGGGCGACACGCGTCATGGTCTTCACATCGTGGACACGGACCGCGTCCGCGCCGTTGCGGATCGCGATGGCCACCGTGGCCGCCGTGCCTTCACCCCGTTCCTCGACCGGCAGGCCGAGCACGTGCCCTATGGTGGACTTGTTGGACGTGCCGATCAACACCGGCCGTCCGAACCGCCTGAACTCATGAAGCCGTTGCAGCATGACGAGGTTGTGTTCGACTGCCTTACCGAATCCGAAGCCCGGGTCGAGCCAGATGGAGTCTTCGCGAATTCCTTCGGCCGTAGCGAACTGCAACCGCTCCTCGAAGAAGGCGCAAATGTCGGACACTACGTCGTCATACTGTGGATCGCGCTGCATGGTTCCGGGGGTGCCCTGCATGTGCATCAGCACGCAGCCGCATCCCGCTTCCCCGATTGCCGACGCCATGGCCGGGTCGCCGCGCAGGGCGCTAATGTCGTTGACCATGGCCGCGCCGCTGTCGAGACACGCCCGTGCCGTGTCCGCATGGTAGGTATCGACCGAAATCGGCACGCCACTACCCGCCAGGGCCTCGATCACGGGGATCACGCGTTCGCGTTCGGTTTCCGGGGAGATCGGATCGGCGCCGGGCCGCGACGATTCGCCGCCAATGTCCAGGATGTCGGCGCCGTCCTCGATGAGGGTGCGGGCGTGTGCCACGGCGACTTCAGGAAGCAGGAGGCGTCCTCCGTCAAAGAATGAATCGGGCGTGACGTTCAGGACGCCCATGACGAGGGTCTTGAGGCCGATGGTCTCGGACGGGATGACTGCTGGCGCATCCCCCTTGCGCATGGCGCTTACACCGTGTCGGGGACGATGTCCCCGGTACCCGAGTCGCCCAGTTTGGGTCCTTCCATCGGCGGTGCCTCTGTGATGACGGGCTGCTCGACCGGTTCGGCGGGATCGGTGGGCTTTTCCGGAGGCTCGTGTAGCAGACCTTCGCCACCCACCTCACGGATGAGCTCGTCCAACTCCGTCGCTTCCAGGGTCTCGCGGTCCACCAACCGCTCGGCGATGGCGTCCAACACGGCGCGCTGCTCGGTCACGGCCGTCTTGGCGTCGGCATAGGCTTCTTCCAGGAACTGGTGAGTTGCGCGGTCCACGGCGGACGCCGTTTCCTCGCTGAAATCGCGTTCCTTGACGAAGTCGCGGCCCAGGAACACTTCGGTGTCGCTGCCGAAGGAGATGGGGCCCAGTTCGCTCATCCCCCACTGACATACCATGGCGTGGGCAAGTTGCGTGGCCCGTTTGAGGTCGTTGGCGGCGCCGTTGGTGAATTCGTCGAAGACGGTCTCTTCGGCGGCGCGTCCGCCCATGGCAACCCGCAACGCGGCCAGGCAGTAGCCCTTCGTCTGGCAATGGCGGTCCTTCTCGGGGATGTAGCTCGTCAGACCCAACGCGGGACCGCGCGGGATGATGGTGACTTTGTGTACCGGATCGGCGTCCTTGAGAAGCCGTCCGACCAGCGCGTGGCCCGCTTCATGGTAGGCCGTGAGTTCCTTCTCTTCCGGGCTGATGACCAGGGATCGGCGCTCGGGTCCCATGATGACGCGGTCCTTGGCGTCCTCGAAGTCCTGCATGGTCACGTCGTCCTGGTTGCGGCGCGCCGCAAGCAGGGCCGCTTCGTTGACCATGTTGGCGAGGTCGGCGCCCGAGAAGCCCGAGGTGCCCCGGGCCAGCGTGTTCGTTACCACATCTTCGTGAATCGGCACGTTGTTGTTGCGAATATGGATGTTGAGAATGGCGTCGCGACCATTGATGTCGGGGTTGGCCACCACGATCTGCCGGTCAAAGCGGCCCGGCCGCAGCAGCGCGCGATCCAACACGTCGGGGCGGTTGGTGGCCGCCATCAGGATGACGCCTTCGCTCGTGTTGAACCCGTCCATCTCCACCAGCAACTGGTTCAAGGTCTGTTCGCGTTCGTCGTGTCCGCCACCGAGACCCGCGCCACGCTGACGGCCCACCGCGTCGATCTCGTCGATGAAGATGATGCACGGCGCGTGCTTCTGCCCCTGCTGGAACAGGTCGCGTACGCGGCTCGCGCCCACTCCCACGAACATCTCGACGAAATCCGATCCACTGATGCTGAAGAACGGCACATGGGCTTCACCCGCGACCGCACGGGCCAGGAGGGTCTTGCCGGAGCCGGGAGGGCCCACCAGCAACACGCCCTTGGGAATCTTGCCGCCAAGCCGCGAAAACCGCTTGGGATCCTTCAGGAACTCGATAATCTCCTGAAGTTCCTCCTTGGCCTCATCCACACCGGCGACATCTTCGAAGGTAACCACCTTGTCGCTGTGGTTGACCAGCCGCGCGCGGCTCTTGCCGAAGGACATGGCCTTGTTGCTGCCGCCCTGCATCTGGCGAAACATGAAGAACCAGAACAACCCGAAAATGATGATCAAGGGC
>JAAEQP010001849.1 GCA_024231375.1 bacterium
AGCCTGCTTCCCGTCCACTGACACGCGGCAGGCGTTCTCTTCGAGCGCCCAAGTGAATTCGAGGGTGTGCCACGTGTCCAGGGCGAGTTTGGCTTCCGTGCCAAGCGTGCCGTCCGGCGCCATCGGAACCGTGAAGATGGCCAGGCGCTCGGAATGGTCGTCAGTGGGTTTGAAGGAGCGGTCGCACAGGGAAATGCTTCCGCCGCCGAAACCCTCGTTCAGCAGAACCCGAATGGTCAGCTTGCCTCTGACGCCGTTGGGGAAGTTCCACAGGGCCCCGTCCGCGGGATGCTCGTCCGGCTTGCCGAGGCAAAGCACGCGGGCGTCTGGCTTCGTCGGTTTGTCCATGAGTTGAGGCCCGTGCGTGCGCGCCCGCAAGTATCGCTTGGCCGGCCCGACGGTCTTGAACGCGATCCAGTCCTTGAGTCCGTCCGAGAAGTCATCTTCGTGATGCGTCAGCGTGAGCCACCTGGGGTCCAGACTCACCAGGTTCCGCCGGCCCTTGCCCTGTCCGGTCAGAAAGAGCACGCGGCCGTCGATCATGACCGGCACAGTGGGATAGGCTGTGCCATGATCCGTGTGGGGAGGAGTTTCGTACTCCAGCGGATCCCGGTAGACCTCGCGGAACCCGCGCCAGGTCTTGCCCTCGTCATCCGACACCGCGGCGTGCAGGGCGTCGCGGTTCACGTACACGCCCGCTCCTTCGTGGGCTGGAGGGCTCTCGCAGTTGTTCCACAGGACGAAGAGCCGGCCATCGAGCATCCGCCACATGACCGGCGGG
>JAAEQP010001850.1 GCA_024231375.1 bacterium
ACTACTTGGAAAGAGACGGGGGCGCGCTTGCCGCGCAGCGTGCGCAGGTTGTCTTCTGCCTTCTGCACCAGCGCATCAATGATCTCAATCCCAACGCAAGCCCTGGCCTCGCTGCGTGCGTAGACGCAGAGAACGCGGCCGTCAGCCAACACCAGCGGCGTGAGCGTTTGGCCGATCAGCCCCGTCGAAGCCGGCGCGGACCACGTCTTCCCGCCGTCGGCGCTGAGGGAGTAGTGGTTGGGTCGGTCGGCCTTCGCCACGTCGTCATACGTCCATGCCACCGCCAGGAGCCGACCTTCAGAAAGCTCGACGATCTTCGATTCCCAGAAGAACACTCGGCCTTCCGGTTCCTTCATCACGTCCCAGTATTCCGGCCAGCTCTTCCCCGCATCATGGGAAACCAGCGCCACCATCTTCGTCCCATTCGGGCAGTGTCCGTCCCAACTCGGCCACGTCGACGTCGGCAACACCCAGCGTCCGTCCTTCAATACCGTGATCGGACTGCACAACTCGAACGCCGGCCCCTCCAGCGCCGGCTCCATGAGGTCCGGTCCCGTCCACGTCTTCCCGCGGTCCGACGAGCGCAGCAGCATCAACTCCGTCGGGACGAACCCCAACGTCTCCGCGTTCGTCAATCCCTCGTCCGGATGGTCCGTCCGGTCAGACCGCACCAGAAACGCGACCAAGTCCCCGTTCGGCAGCGGCGTAATGCGCGAACTGTCCGACGTCAACCGGTCGCTCGTCCCCGGATAGATCAATCCCTCATGCGCCCACGTCCCCCCGCCATCGGTGGAACGGCATACGTGCGTGTGCGCGTTCGCCGCTTCAAACGCCTCGCCAAGCACTACCGTCGCCACCATCTCCCCATCCGCCAACGCCGCCACCGACGGAAAATAGGCATGCACGCTCTTCACATGCGGCTTCGGGTTCTTGTAGATGAGTCCCGTTGACACCACTTCAATCGCTGCCATGTTGCCTCCTCACATATCGCTTGCATTCCCAGAGGACACTGCGACACCCTTCTCGTGCTCGTGCTCGTG
>JAAEQP010001851.1 GCA_024231375.1 bacterium
CAGCGTCCACATCAAACCCTTCTGATAGCACTCGTGCTCGCGGACGATGCGCGTCCGCGTGGCATGGTCACCGTCCGGATACTCGTAGTTCATGCCGATGTTGTCGGTGGCGAAGGCGCCCTTGTTGTTCGTGTCGGTTTTACGGTTGGGCATGGCCTTCGACAAGTTCATCACGGTCCAATGGCCGGCGTTCATGTACCGCAAGAGCAACTCGTAGCGTAGCGGGTCATAGCCCTTGGGCTTGGGAAAGGGTTTCCGGTTCGCCGGGTCGTCGGTGAGGCACATGCGGAAACAGTAACCCTGGATGCGGTGGTCTCCCGAACCCTCCTCGCCCGGTCCGTCGTCGTGAATGCCCGGCAGGAGCCCACTCTCCGGATCGCCTTCCTTCACGTACGGATCGATAGGAACCTTGAACTGGTGAAACTTGGCCTGCTTCGTCTGCACGCCATTGAGCGATTCTCCATAGGTGGCGTTGGATTCACGCCCGACGTGGTACGACACGCCCGCCTTCGCCATGAGGTCGCCCTCGTACGTCGCGTCGATGAACATCCGGCCTACGAACCGGCGGCCGCTCTCCATCACGATGACGGCGATCCGCTGTCCCTCCATCACGATGCCGTCGTCCAAGTCGAGGCGCTCCTCATAGAAGACGGGTATCTTCGCTTCCGAAACAAAGGCGTTGAACGCAGCCTCCGCCACATGGGGCTCGAACGTCCACATCTCCGGTTTGCCGTAGTGCTTGCCCAAGCGCTGATAGAACTCCCGCGAGATGCCGCCGATGGCCGCCTTGTTCCCGATGTCGGTCGCGCCGAGCCCGCCCGATGACAACCCGCCCAGATGGCGGCCCGGTTCGATGAGGACCACCGATTTGCCCATCCGC
>JAAEQP010001852.1 GCA_024231375.1 bacterium
AAGGCCGACATTCTTGTCGAGGTCAGCGTCAGCGACTTCCGCGACCCGAAACGCGGCTACATCTACCGCCTGCGGGCCTTCGACATCCATTCGGGTACCGTGCTGATTTCGACGAACAGCTCGACCTGGCCTCTCTCGCGACGGACGAAGGGGGAGTGGGTCGCCAGTTCCGAGGGGTATGTTCGGCTGGACTACCCGGAGGCCGTAAAGGTGGGAGGCTGGCTCGCGACCGATCTCATGGCCGGGCTGTCGAAACAGCTCTAAGCCTTCAATCGACTTCGCGCACGAGCCGGAACCCGGTGTCGACCGACGCTTGTTCCGGGGCTTCGTAGTAGCGGCACGCCGACCGGCAGGAGTCCGTAGCGTCAGCCCATCCGCCGCCCCGTAGCACGTGGCGCGCACTGTCGGGTGGGCCTATCGGGTCGGTCTGAGCGCCTGCCGCGTAGACTGCATATCCATCCATGCACCATTCCCACACGTTGCCATGCATGTCGTGGAGTCCCCATGCGTTCGGCTCATGGGAACCGACGGGTGCAGTGCCCGCGTCGCCCGTCACCGACAGCCGCGCGTCCGTCATGGTGAGGTCGCATCCGAACGCGAACGGCGCGTCCGTGCCCGCGCGGCACGCGTACTCCCATTCGGCCTCAGTCGGCAGACGGAACACCCCCTCCTCCAAGCCGTTCAGTTTCGTGATGAACGCCTGGCAGTCGTACCATGACACGTTCTCGACGGGTCGGTCTGCGCCGGTCGTGAAGAGCGAAGGGTTCTCTCCCATAACCGCAGCCCATTGCTCCTGTGTTACCTCGTACACGCCCATCCAGTAGTCTCGGGTCAACTGCACGTCATGCAGCGTCTCATCCGGACCTCGCCCCTTCTCATACTCTGGGCTACCCATGGCGAAGGTCCCCGCCGGGATTCGCACAAACCGGACTCCCGTGAAAAGGCCTTGCTGAAGTTCCGCTACGGGTGGCGGCATGAATCCGTCGCAACGAGGGTCTGCTGACATTCCCTGTCCAAGCCGCCACCAAACGCCCAGCCCCAACGCACCCAAAAGAATCGCCAGTCCCACTACCAGTGCGACCAGGAGACCTGCCGACCTTGGAAGAGTGGTCTCCGCCTCGGGCGGTTGGGGGTGCTCAAATGCCTGTTGCCGAGGTGCGGGAGCAATGACGGTTTCCGCTTCGGCCATCTCGGCGTCGCGATGTTGAATCGCCTGAAGGTCATGCAAGAACGCCTCCGCCGTCGCGTACCGCGCGCCGGGCGCCTTCGCCGCCAGCCGTTGAATCAGCCGGTCAATTCCAGCGTCTCCCGCAGGCACGCGAGGCAGCGGGGTCCCGACCACCTGGCGCATCAGGCCCATCCGATTGCGCGCGTCGAATGCCACCCGTCCCGCCAGCATCTCAAACAACGTGATGCCCAGTGAGTACAGGTCGCTACGCGCGTCGGCGGGTTTCCCCTGAATCTGTTCAGGCGACATGTAGCGTGGGGTGCCCAGCACCGTTCCCGCGGCAGTAAGGTGAGGACCCGCCGCCGCACCCTTGGCCAAACCGAAATCCATCACTTTCACGAGACCGTCTGGCGTGACCATGATGTTGTGCGGCTTGATGTCGCGGTGCATGATGCCCGCGTTGTGGGCTTCAGCCAGGGCTTCGCCCACCTGCTCCGCCACGTCAAGGACCAGGCTCAGCTTGAGCGGACCCCGTTCGTCGATCAACTCGGCGATGGTCTTTCCGTGTACGTATTCCAGCGCGATGAAGTGTTTGCCGTCATGCTCACCCACGGCATAGACACACACAATGTTGCGGTGATTGACGCATGCCATGGCCCGTGCCTCGCGCATGAACCGTTCCGTGTACACCCGGTCGGTCGCAAGCATGGGGGAGAGGATCTTCAACGCCACACGGCGGTCTAGGCCGGCTTCCACCGCCTCGTACACGGTCCCCATGCCACCGTGGCCTAGTTCGCGCACGATGCGATAGGCACCGAAGTGCTCACCTGCCGTGAGATGCGCCCGCATCATAGTTTCGCCGCGCCCCCGTTCATTCCTGCCGCGTACACAAGATCAGCGCGCCGATGACGCCCGGCACCCAGCCGCACAGCGTCAGCGCCGCCACGATGGCGACCGATCCGCATCCCTTGTCCAACACCGCTAACGGCGGCAACAGGATGCACAGTAGTGCCCGGAATACCCCCATGTCGTCTGTCCTCCCGCAGGTTCTTGGCTACTATCATTTGCGCCGGGAGCAGCAATGTCAACATGGCGCGCCTGCTGCTATAATGCGGCCCATCATGCAGCAGCCGCTCGTACATGTACTTATCGTCAATTGGAAAGGGCGTCCCCACGTTCAGGAGTGCTTTGAATCGCTCCTGGCAGGCAACTATCCCAATGCCCGGTTCGTGTTGCTCGACAACGCCAGCGACGATGGATCGCTCGAGTTCGTCCAGACACATTACGGCGATCGTCCCAACGTGGACATCGTGCTCCTGGGCGAGAACCTGGGCTGGTCGCGCGCCAACAACGTCGGCATGGATCGCGCCATGGACGCAGGCGCCGACTACGTCTTCCTGCTCAACGACGACACCGTCACCGCGCCCGACGCTATCGCGCGGATGGTCGAGATGGCCGAGGCCCATCCCGAAATCGGATGTGTCGCACCGAAAATGCTCTTGTACGACAATCCCGATCTCCTCAATTCCATGGGCGTCACCTGTTCCGTCGTCGGGGCTGGCTGGGATATCGGCCTCGGTCGGCTCGACGGACCGGAATGGAACGAATCCCGGCCCGTACTCGGCGCATGCGGTGGCGCGTGCCTGTTTCGCGTCGACACCCTCCGAAAGACGGGACTGCTGCCGGACGACTTCGATATCTATCTCGACGACTTGGACCTGTGCCTGCGCGTCTGGAGCGCTGGATACGAGATCCGGACCTGTCCCGCGGCGGAAGTCCGCCATAAATTCAGCGCAACCATGGGCCACGGCTCCGCGGCCCGGCGCAAGTACTTTCTCAACACCCGCAACCGGATGTACCTGATTCTCAGGAATTTTCCGTGGTCACACATGCCATTCGTCAAGGTCTGCCTGGGTCTGGCGGAAGCCCGGGCCGTCGGTCGCGCGGTTCTGAACCGGGAATGGTGGAAACTGGGCGTCCACGTCCGGGCATGGATTGCAGGCGCCGTCTATGTGCCCAAGTCTCTGGGCATGCGCGCGGAGCAGCGTCGGAGGGGGTTGCGTCCGGCCCGGTTCTGGGCCATGGTCCAATCGCGCCCCTTCTTCTTTCCCGGTGTGGAACTGCCGCAAGACGGGTGGTACGAGGAACGCTCCATCCGCGGCGCCATGCTGCGGCCCGTTTCCCGTACGGCTTCCCTCCACGTCGACACGGGCAGGTTGCGGGTCACACATGCGAATTGCTATCCTCAATCCGGGCAGAGTGATATCGAGGTAAGCCTGGACGGCGAACCTCTTGCTGTCCTGAGAACCAAGGACCTCGACGAGACGGTCATCGACGTGCCCGCGCCCGGAACGCTCCAGTTCAAGGCACGGTTCGTTTTCGACGCGGAACCCTCAGGCCCCGATTTCGGCGGCTGGGTGCGCGTGGATAGGCTCTAGGGGAACCAACTGGAACCAGCCATGGCGAATACCGACAGCCTTATGTCGTACCTTCAGTCCCGTAAGGGCCTGATTGACAATGCGTTGGATGCGTGTCTTCCCTCGGTTGATCAGGAGCCGCGAGAGGTGCATGCGGCGATGCGGCACGCGGCGCTATCCGGCGGAAAACGCCTCAGACCCCTGTTGTGTCTCGCCGTGGCGGAACTGGGTGGGACGTCACCCGAGTCGGTGGTCAATTCGGCATGCGCTATTGAATTGATCCACGCGGCTTCACTGGTCCTGGACGACCTCCCCGCCATGGACGACGCCGTGGAACGGCGTGGCAAGCCAAGTGTCCACAGGGCTTACGGCGAGGCGACCGCTATTCTCGCTTCCATGGCCCTGATCGCGTTGGCCTACGACCTCGTCGCCACGGAAGCTCAGCAAATCGGGGACGAGTCAAAGGTATCCGGCGCGGTGGGGCTTCTCTCCGGCGCCATCGGGACCAGTGGCTTGGTTCAGGGCCAATACGTCGATCTGAAGTTCTCCGGCGAAACCGCGTCTCTTGACGAGGTTGAGGCCGCCTATCAGCACAAGGCGGCAGCCCTGTTCCTTCTGGCCGTGGATGTGCCCGCGGTCCTCGTCGATCTTGCTGAAGAAACCACGGCGGCCCTCCGCTCGTATGCGCTGAATCTCGGACTGGCGTTCCAGATCACCGATGACCTCATCGATAGCGACATCAGCCCCGAGGACGCCTCCAAAACCACCGTTGCCACCCACTTGGGATCGGGCGGCGCCCGTGATCGCGCCGGCTCACTGATCGATCAAGCCGTCAACGCCCTCGAACCGATTGGAACCGCCGCGGACACCCTCCGCGCATTCGCAGAGTATGTCCGAACAAGAACGCATTAGCACATTCCGAATCTACCTCTTCGTCGCGGGCGTCCTGGCAATCATGGCGCTTGCCGCGGGTCTGGGGTTCCTGGTGGCCACTCCGCTGAGTTCCGGACCCGGGCCCGGCGTGCAGGTCACTGCTCCCGGTGGCGACGCCCTCCCCGAGCCGGCTCCCTTGTATCTGTACGCGGACGCCCGGCCTCGGGCCGACATGGAGGCCGTCCTCAAGGAAGTGGGCTACGCGGCGGACGCCGGTGTCCACCGATATGTGCTCGTGCTCCCGCTCACTTGGGAGGAGGCCACCCCGGAGGGGACGCTTCGACCCCTTGCGCGCATCGCGGAGAGGGACCCGCTCGCAGAGTTCATCATTGCCTTGACGCTCAACCCACCCGGGGCATGGCTTCGCGAACATCCCGAGGCGGCCGCTTCCGATTCCGGATTGCCATCCGTCGCCTCGGATGCATGGCGCCAGTCCGCCAAGGATGCCTTGGCGCGGTTCATCAAGGCAGTTCGTAGCGTGCCCGAGTCCGGTCGCGTTCGAGGGTATCTCCTCCAAGCGTTGAAGGACGGACGCTGGTATCACGGAAGTGAACCGGACGATTCGTCTGCGAATCTGGAGGCCTTCCGCGAATGGCTCACGACCCGCTACGAGACCGACACCGCCATCCAGGCGGCATGGGCGGACGATACGGCAACACTTGAGAAGGCGCCCATTCCGCGGCCGTCCGCCGATGCCGGTTCCACTGCCCTCCGAGCAAGCCCTGCGGATCAGCCGTACGTGGACTACGCCCGGTTCGTGTCGGAGACAACCGCCGGCGCGATCGAGAGTCTGGCTGGCTACGTCAAGGGCGAAGCTGGCGAAGAGATTCTGGTTATCGTCCCCTATGGACACTCGCTGGAAGCGCTTCCAACCGGCGCTGGACACTACGCCCTCGCCCGATTGCTTCGATCAAGCGTGGTTGACGGATTCGTGAGCCCCGTATCCTACTACGACCGAGGCATCGGCGGCGCAGGTGGGTTCATGGGCCCCGTGCACAGCGCCCGGCTACACGCGAAGCACTGGTTCATACTCGACGACACCCGCACCGGCATCGCCCGTGACTCGGAGTCGGGACGCATCGAGCGGCAGGCCGGGCTCCAAACCCGCGACGTCTACAAGGTCCAGCGCCGCAACTTCGCCGCCGCACTGGCCAACGGCATCGGCCTGTTCTGGGCCGACCCCACGGGTGTCGGCTGTCTTGCCGATGAAGAGATGTGGCGCCGCATCGACGTGATGCAACGCGCCTATCGCAGCGTCTGGCCCGACGGGGCCCCTGCCCCCACAGCGCCTCTCATGCCATCGGAACCACCCGAGGCCTCGGGCGCCTCGCCCGCACCGGCCGCAGAGCGGGTGCCTCTGATGGCCGTGGTGGACGAGGGCAGCAGACTCTATCTTACCGATAGCCGATCCCGGGCACACGAACTACTCGTGCACGCACGTGACTGCGTACTCCGCTCCGGCGTACCTTCTCAGTTTTGCCTGTTGTCCGATGTGTTGGACGGGACCGCCCCTCCGGCGGCCGTCTACCTTCTGCTCAACGCGTTCCATCTTGAGGAGCAAGATCGCGACACATTGATCGCCACAGCGCGCCGCAACCGCGCCGCGCTGGTCTGGGCATATGCGCCCGGTTACCTCACAACCTCGACTCAACCCGGCCAGGAGGATGGGGGAGAGGCCGTGCCACCCATCCTGACAGCCTCCGTGGAGAACGTGGCCGCGGCCACGCTCATGCCCGTCAAGGCCTTCGAAGAGCCCGCGCGCGCAGGTTCGGCCTACAAACTCGAGGGCGTCTGGATGAATCCTGGCGACCCCTTCGGGGAGCCGGTGGAATGGGATCCCCTGTTCTACGTGGAAGGCGAGGAGCTGTTCACGCTTGCCACCTATCGCGAAAGCGGGAAACCCAGTGTCGCGATCGAGTTCTTCGAAGACCAATGGGCGTCCGTATTCATCGCGGAACCCTCGCTAAGCGTCAATCTGTTGCGCGAGATCCTGCGCATCCTCGAACAGCACATCTATCTCAGCGCCACGAGCGGGCATTTTATGGATACCTGCCATTTCGGACCCGACATCGTGGCAGTCCATGCATCCGCCGATGGAGACCGTGAACTGGACCTCGACGTGCCCCATGACGCGGTCGATCTGCTCGAACTGGACGGAGCCCTGCAACCCGTGCCGAGTTGGGCTGGCAAGCAGTATCCCACCGTGCCCATGACAATGGGCGAAACGCGCGTGTTCCAGCTCTCTACGTCCGAGTTGCCCTCTTCGGTCGGCACCCTCGCGCCGCTCCCACCCGCGCAATCGCCTCAACCCCGTTGACAGCGTCCGCGGACGAGCCTATAATCTGAGTCCATAGTCAGCCACAATTAACCAAAGGAGGTAGAAACCACTCACATTTGTTGTGACCTGCACGCGCGTGGGTAATCAGGAAGTACGGTGAGAATCCGTCGCAGACGCGCTGCTGTAACCGGGGACGAAAGCCGCAACGCTGTCCACAGTGTGGACAGGCAGCCACTGCCAAACAGGGCGGGAAGGCGCGGTGAGTAGAGCGATCCGGGAGCCAGAAGACCTACCCACACGTCCTGCGCAATGCGCAGCAACTTCGCGGGAAGAGTTGGCGCGGGATTGCCGGTTTCCACCGTCTCTCCTGCCTTCTCAATCTTCCCTTGTTTGAGTCTTTGACACTGAAACGGCGTCCAGACGCCATGTTTGAGGGAAGGAAGTACCTTGCTATGAGAAAGGCGTTTCTGATTACACTCGCCTCCTGCCTGTGTTGTATGTCCATCGTGGCCGGGGCGAGCGACACGCTCCCCACGTTCTCGCAACTAGCCAGCGTGCCCGCGACGCCCAATGCGTCCGGTCCCTTCGGCGGGTATGCCTACGGTATCGCGGCCGATGCCCTGGGCGATGGCCGATTCATTCTCTACGACGGAAATGAGATTCTGATCCAGGATGCAGTCGATTCCGATTCGTTCACGTCGGTGGCTTCGGGCTACATCGGCGACCCCGGCTTCATTGCCGTGGCGCCCGACGGTCACACCTGTCTCGTGAGCGCCGGGTACGGCGGACAGCTCTGGTTGTTCGATGCCAACGCGCCTGTCAACGCCGGCACAGCCTTCGATACGGTGAGCAACTTCCATGGCGTTTGGCTGAGCGACACGCTCGTGTTGATCGACCTCGCCGTCTGGGTAGGCCCCGGCGCCTTCGACTACGCGGCCGAGCAAGGCATCCTCGACGTAACGAGTCCGGGGTCCTACAAGACGGTCGTCAACAAAGGCGGCGTGGGCACCCAGTCCGCCGCCGTCGCGTGCGACGAATCGCGGCAGTACGCGTACGCCTGCGAAGGAGCTTCCAGCAACTATCGCCGGTTCGCCGTTGCCGACCTGATCTCCGTGTTTCAGAGCGCGGGCGCCTCGGCTCTGGCCTGGTCGACCGGGACCTCCATCGGCACATTCTCGGCGCTGCCGGGCGGCGCCTATGCCGTCTCCGATGCGGGTACTCTCATTTGCGGCGGATACTTGGACGCCTTCGGCGTCATCGACCCCGTGGCGGGCACCGTCGCCGACACTGACGATCCCGCGGCGGCCTACGTGTCGTACAACCTGGCGTACAACGGGAAGACCGGCAAGATCCTGGCTATCGCCAACGAGTACGTCGGCTTCCCGTCGCCGAACAACATGAGTGGATTCGTGTCTGACGACTGGTACGAGTCGGTGCCTGCCGCCGGTGGCATCGCGTTGGGTGCGCTCGTAGGTCTGCTGGCGCTTGGCGCGGTCCGCGCCACGCGACGCATCCGCTAGATTGAGGAGGCCTTAGGCCATGCTGCGATCCGCGACGATGTGTGCCTTCGCGGCCACTGCCGCGTTCACGATGGCACTGGCGTCGTGGATACCCGAGGCTCACGCCGAAGACCCATGGGCCGACGCAGTCGTGGTCTATGCCCCTGTACCAGTTTCCCTGGCCGACTACGGCGACCCGCAGCGTGCGCTCGGGTCGCCGGTCGGTCGAGGCAGCGCGTTGCCCGACAACAGCTCTATCGTAGCGCTTGGCACTCCGCACGGCGCCATCACGCTACAGTTCGACACTCCCGTGACCGACGATGCTGCGAACCCCATGGGCCTGGACTGCATCGTGTACTCCAACGCCTTCTGGGTCGGCGGGAATCCACAGAAGAAATGGCAGGAGCCGGCGCTCATCGAGATTAGCGACGACGGAGTCACGTGGTTTCTCATCCCTGGCAGCCGTGCGTTCTCGTACTCCTCGCTGCCTCTAATCGTCGAACCGGACGGCATCGACAACGAGCCGCCCATGGATCCCATGCTTCTCGGTGGCAATATCGTCAATCCGAACACATTCGACGCGGATCCTGCCAACGATAGCGATGAAGCCAACTGGGGCTATGCCGAAATGAGCCCGACCCAACAGCCCTACCTCGACAACTACGTGCGTCCCGATGACCCACTTGCCGTGGGACTCACTTCCCGGTCGGGTGGGGGAGACGCCTTTGACATCGCGTGGGCCATCGACTCGTCGGACAATCCGGCGGGTCTGACTCAGTTCCGGTACATCCGTCTGACATCGTTCGTTGACCGCTTCGCCAACCAGTTCGGCGACATCGCTCCTGACATCGACGCCGTGGCCGATGTGGCGCCCGACGTCGACACGGATGGAGACGGCATTCTCGACGAATACGAGATCCGCGTGTCTATGACCGACCCCGCACGTCCCGAGAGCACCGTACTGCCCCTCGAGATCCCGTCGAGCGAAGGGGGGAGTCCGGCTGGGTCGTTGCTCGGATCCGCCGAAGACGCGCTGGGTTCGCGTATCCGTCTGTTCTCCGCCGGACAACGCACGGACGAGGGCCGGGCCTACAACTGCCATATCGACATCCTTGTGCCCAGTGACCCGGGGGGAACCGACCCACTAGGCCTCATCCGTAGCACGTGTTTTCGGCACTTCACGTCCAGCGTCTCGGATTTCGTCGCAGCGGACATCGCACCCGCCGAGATCGTGATTGCCTACGCTGGCGACGACATCTCCAGCATGGACGAGCCCGGCTTGACGCCATACCGGTTCCAGAGCGGCGCGTGGACCGCCGTCGGCATTTCCAATGTCGATCTCAACACCCAGGCCAACCGCGTCACCTTCCGAACGCAGTATCCCGGCGTGTTCGGCTTGTTTTCGACCACGGGCACCGGCGATGACGGCCTGGAAGGTCCCCAGGGGACCATTGCCTTCACCGTTGCGCCGTCGGCTACGGTCACAGTCAGTCCCTCGGCCTTGGTGACCCTGTCGAGCACGCAGCCCATCCTCGACGGGAATAGCCAGGTGGTGCCCGATGGCACGCTCGTTACCGTGGCCACGACCCTGGGCACAATCGCGACCAGCGACGTGTCCGGAAGCACGAGTGGCGTGCAGGTGGACACATCCTCTGGCTTCATCGCTTTTGACGTGGCGGTTGGCACCCAGTCCGGTACGGCCATCGTCACGGCCGCATCGGTCACCGGTTCAGCGTACGGCGAGCAACTCCTGACGATTCTGCCGGGCCCCGCATACCAGACGACTTACGAGATCGGCTTGCCGGAGGGCGATGGACCTGTCACCGTTCCCGTGTACGTGGATGTGAGCGACCAGTACGGCAACCGGGTGCTCAATGGAACGGTGGTCACTATCACCGTCACCAGCGGAACCATCGCGTCACCCGACGCCGACGGTGGACTGCCCGGCCATCAGGCACTCACTACCAACGGGCGTGCAACGGTCTACGTGTCCGTCGCTGATGAAGAAACCGAATTCACGATTACGACCTATGCGGACCCTGCCTTAACCCAATCCCTCGGGAGCGATTCTCTGCGTGGATCGGACTATGTGGGCTTGCCGCTTCGGGCTGCGGGCCTGCTGGTGCTTCTTTTCACTATCGTAGGGCTGTTCGTGATTCGGCGCGTCCCGAGAAGTGCGCACCACGCCAACGCTGGATTCACACTGATCGAGTTGCTGGTCGTGATCGCCATCATCGGGATACTCGCCGCGATTCTGTTGCCCGCGCTAGCCCGCGCCCGTGCCAAGGCGCGTTCGGTGCAGTGCGCCAACAACCTGAAGCAACTGTTCCTCGCCAACACCATGTACGCGGGCGAACACGACGGACATTACTGCCCGGCTGCGCCCGACATCAACGACGGGTTCGGTGGACGAATCCGGTGGCACGGCGTGCGCGAGACCGCTGATGCCACCACCGAGTTCAATCCGAAGATGGGACCCCTGGCCGAGTATCTTCCCGATGCGCGCGTGAAGGAGTGCCCTGTGTTCACCGAGATGCGCAAACTCGGCGATGTGCCCAACGCCTTCGAATCCGGCACCGGGGGTTACGGATACAACGGCGCCTATATCGGCGGCACGAGCTACATGAACGATTGGATGGAAGCCCCGAAGCACACCACGCGCGATGTGCGCGTGTTCGTGCCGTCCCAAACCATCATGTTCGCCGATTCGGCGCTGGCCCAGGATGGATACATCATCGAATACGGGATGCTCGAGCCACCCCACTTCGCCACGCCCGACAATCCCACAGGCAACGTGGACTGGGGCTACTCCAATCCCAGCCTCCATTTCCGGCACAACGGCCGCGTCA
>JAAEQP010001853.1 GCA_024231375.1 bacterium
AGGCGCACCCTCGCCGACACATGGTCGAGCGAGTCTTGAGCTACCGCCTTGCCGATGTCCGTTGCGTAGGCCGCTTCGAAATCGTCGCGTGAGTCGAACCACAACTCCGCGACACCGTCCACGTCCTCGGCATCAGCGACTAGATTGAATCGAATCTCGCGCACCTTAGGTAACTCGCGCGCACGGGGTGCGTGCTCGTTCAACCACCAGTGCGCGAACTCTTCCGAGGACATGTCCGATCGCTTTGTCAACAAAATCATTGCCTTGAACACCGTTGCTACTCCTGCCGCTTAGGGTTTGCGCACGCGGGCGCCGGGACGCCCTCCACAGGACAATGCCAGAGCGATGACGATCTCGTCCGCGTGGGGCGCATCGGGGATGGCGATGTCGACAGCGTCCATATCGTCGAACACCCATCGATCGTCCTTGTTCCCAATAGGCATAGTGATGGGCGCGCCGGGGCCGCCCAACTTCTTCGTGCCGGGGATGATGTCGGCTCCTCCCCCGATGGCTGCCCGCACCGGCGCCCCGAAACGCGGGTGCAAGATGGCGGCACTGTGTTCTCTG
>JAAEQP010001854.1 GCA_024231375.1 bacterium
GGCCAAGTCGCTGGCCGATTCGCTCAACAACCGCGGCGTTTCCATGCTCGACCTTGGCAAGAAGGAGGCGGCGGAGCAGCTTTTTGACCAGGCGCTTGAGCTCGACGCGCATCATCCCGAGGCTACCTTCAATCACGCGAACCTGCTGTGGCACTCGGGACGCATCACGGACCAGGATGTCGTCGCGCGGCTCCAGGAAGTATGCACCACGCACGGTGAGGATTGGGAGGCCAGATACCGGCTGGGAATGGTACACATTGAACGCAGCGATGCCGAATCGGCAGTGGAGGTTCTGGCGGAAGCCCAGCAACAGGCCCCCAACGAAGAAGTCGTGGCAAAAGCGCTTGATGCTGCGCGTTCGTCCTTGCCCAATACTGCCGCGCGCGTACTCACCCTTGAGGGGCACGTTGGCAAAGTACACTCTATTTGCTGGAGCACGGATGCGCGCTGGGCCCTGTCGGGAAGCGATGACAGTAGGCTGCGGTTGTGGGACGTCTCTACGGACTGTTGTATGCGCACCTTCGAAGGGCACACAGGCCATGTGACATCCGTTTGCCTGAGCGCGGATGGGCGCCGGGCCTTGTCGGGAAGTGAAGACGACACCTTGCGGCTGTGGAATGTCGAGACGGGCGCGTGCCTGCGCATATTTGAAGGGCACTCCGGCTATGTGAACACCGTTTGCCTGAGCGCGGATGCGCGCTGGGCTTTGTCGGGAAGCTGGGACAACACCGTGCGACTGTGGAACGTAGAGACGGGCGCGTGCCTGCACACCTTCGAAGGGCACATCGACGAGGTGACCTCCGTTTGCCTGAGCGCGGATGCCCGATGGGCCTTGTCGGCAAGCAACGACAAGACCATGCGGCTGTGGAACGTCGAGACCGGCGCGTGCGTGCGCACCTTCGAGGGGCACTCCAGTGCGGTAACCTCCGTTTGCTTGAGCGCGGATGGGCGATACGCCTTGTCGGGCTGCGGCGGTTTCGAAGAGCTTCCCCAAGACGACACCGTGCGGCTGTGGAACGTGGAGTCCGGCGCGTGCCTGCGCACCTTCGAAGAGCACACCGTCGGAGTGGGATCGGTTTTTCTGAGCGCGGATGCGCGCTGGGTCTTGTCCGGAGGCGCGGAC
>JAAEQP010001855.1 GCA_024231375.1 bacterium
GCCGCCGGACCGAATCCCCGAGTTGGCGAAGCAACACGGGTGCCGGTCCGTCGCCTACACGTACACGGACCCGGTGGTGTTCTACGAATACACGATGGACAGTTGCATCCGTGCGCGGGAGGCGGGATTGCGGAACGCGCTGGTCACGGCGGGTTACATCAACCGCGACCCCATGGCGGCCTTGTGCGAACATGTGGACGCTGCCAACATCGATCTGAAGTTCATGTCGGACCGGTTGTACCGCGAAATCTGCGGCGGCACGCTGAAACCGGTGCAAGAGACGCTGGTCCTGGCCAAATCGCTGGGCGTGATGGTGGAGGTGACGAACCTGGTCATCCCCACGTTGAACGACAGCGAGGAGGACGTCCGGGCGCTGTGCCAATGGGTGGCCGGAAACATGGGCGCGGACACGCCGATCCATTTCTCGCGGTTTCATCCGGACCATCGGATGAAGAACCTGCCCCCCACGCCCGCGTCGACGCTGGACCGGGCGAAGGACATCGCCGAAGCCGAAGGATTGCGTTACGTCTACATTGGCAACGTCATGCGCGAAGACGGCGGGACCACGCGGTGCCATTCCTGCGGCGCCACGCTTGTGGACCGCCGCGGCTACGTGGTGCGCGAGAACCGAATCCGCAATGGGGTCTGCCCCGATTGCGGGACGGAGGTATACGGAACATGGAGCTGAAACGTAGGGCCTTCCTTGCCCATATGAGCCGCGCGGCCGCCCTGTCCGCCGCGCCTGCCTTGTACACAGTACGCCACGTCCGCCGCGCACGCGTCATCGTCGCCCTACGCGGCCGCGCCTACCCCGGCCGCGTCAACCGGTTGACGGTCACGTGGCACGGCAAGTGGGCGGGGTGAAGATAGAGTGGAAGACGAAGAGAAGGGGATGTGGCGATTGATGGAGATTGGGAGATAGGAGAAGAGGAAAGAATGCTCACGCAGAGGCGCTGAGTCGCAGAGAAGAGGATGACCGGCGAGGGCGCCGGTCCCACACAGATGAGGATCCCGGACCGCCTCTGCGAACCTTTGCGCCTCTGCGTTGAATCGACACGGACCGCACCCCGTTACGTCACCCCCGCGAAAGCACCTCTTGAAGATCCTCCTCGCGAAGGAAAGGCCAGATCGCTCTGTCTGCCGCGGTGGGCCTGCGTCCCAAGCCGAGGAATCCGGCTAGGCATCCGCGGAGGTTGTGCCTTAGGGGCCATTCATGCTCGAGATCTGTCCCGAGGAACAGGATGCATCGGTCGAAGGCTTCGCGTGCTTCAGTTGGCAGGGTCCGGTCTCCGTCAAGCTCGTGGGTACGAACGTCGCAGTATGTGAACCAGACCGCGCCGTAGATCTCGCGGATGGCCACGTCGCCGCAGCCGTCGATGATGCCGTCGTAGACCTTCTCGTATTCCACGTTGGTGATGAGGCCGTCCCGGAAGCGTCCGAGCAGTTCCGCGTAGGCTCTGCGTTTGTCGTGGTCAATCATGGGCACTTCGCAAGAAGTTGAGGATTTCTGCTCACCGGCCCCCTCTTCCACGAGTTCAAGAAACTGAGATCTGGGACCCACCACCTTATAGTCCAGACCTCAATCCCATCGAGAAGATGTGGAGCAAAGTGAAGGCCTATCTGCGCAAGGCCGAAGCACGCCACACCGAGACACTCTTCACCGCAATCGGTCAAGCCATGGCATCAGTCACCGACCAGGATATCGCGAATTGGTTTGCCTCATTCGGCTACAGTCTAGTTTGACATGCTCTAGCATACAACCTGGGCAACTTTCTTCGCAGACTGGCGCTACCCCGAAGCGTGAAGCGCTGGTCATTGACCACGTTGAGGGAGAGGCTGGTGAAGATTGGCGCGAAGGTCGTGGCTCACTCGCGGTACGTTACGTTTCAGATGGCCGAGATGGCTATCTCAAGACAGCTTGTCCGGACCATCCTTCGGCGCATTTCACGACTCGGGCCGCAACTGGCGTTCGTGCCGATACGACCTTTACGTCTTTCGCAAGAATTGATATGGCTCAGTACCCTTTGGAGAGGTGTGCCCGAACTCCCGCTAACAGGGTTGAAGGTCACCTCCCATGGCTGCCATTGGGCCCCCAAGGAACTCAAAGAAGGGTGGTGACGGAAAAATTGATCTTGAAGACGTCAACGGTCTTCTCCACAATAAGGAAGAACTTGCCCGTGAGGGTCACGGCTCGGCCATACGGGAAATGTCGGCTTACGTAGGATATTGACAGGAGAACTCGCAATGAATGAACGTACCGGTCTTTCGAGGCGCGTATTGCTGAAACGCACCGTGCAGGCCGCCACGGCCGCGGTGACCGTTCCTTACTTCGTTCCCGCACGCGCGTTCGGCGCGAATGAGAAGATTCAACTTGGCGTCATCGGCAATGGCGGCCGTGCCCAACATCTCCTGGGTTTTACGCCGAAACATCGATGCGCCTTTGTAGGATTCAGCGATCTCCACGACGCCCGTATGAAAAGTACGAGGGCTAAGTTCAACAAAGACGGCGCGATGTACAGAAATTACCACGACATGTTGGCGTCTGATGACGTTGATGCGGTCTATGTCGCAACACC
>JAAEQP010001856.1 GCA_024231375.1 bacterium
ACAGTCACGCCAACGGCTTGATGACCAACCTGAACGAGTTCGACGGCTCGCAACAGACTTTCCCGAAACTGATGCGGAAGGCTGGCTATGAAACGGCGCTCGTCGGGAAATGGCATTTGAAGACAGAGCCGACTGGCTTCGACCATTGGGACATCCTGCCGGGGCAGGGCAAGTACTACAACCCGGAATTCATCTCACCGGAAGGCAAGCGCGAGGTCTTTGGATACAATACTGACGTGGTGACGGACCTGTCGATCCGGTGGATGCAGGAACAGCGCGACGCGGACAAACCTTTCGTCCTGATGTGCCAGTACAAGGCCCCCCACCGCACGTGGATGCCCGACGAGAAGCACCTGACCATGTACGACGATGTCGACATCCCCGAGCCGGACACCCTGTTCGACGACTACGCGGGACGCACCAAATCCATCCGCGGCAACGAGATGTCGATAGCCAAGCACTTGTACCCCGCCTACGACCTGAAGATCACGCCGCCCGACCCCAAGAACGAGCGCGACAGCAAGTACTTCTCGTGGACCTCCCACGCGTCCATGTCGCCGGAACAGAAGAAGAAGTGGGAGGCAGCGTTCGGACCCAAGAACGAGGCGTTTCGCGCGGCGGACCTCAAAGGCGAGGATCTGGTCCGCTGGAAATATCAGCGCTACATCAAGAACTACCTGCGCTGCGTAGCCTCTGTCGATGACAACATCGGGCGGCTCCTCGACTACCTGGACTGGGCCGGCCTTACCGAGAACACCCTGGTCATCTACAGTTCGGACCAGGGATTCTATCTCGGCGAACACGGGATGTACGACAAACGCTGGATGTATGAGGAGTCGCTGCGCATGCCCTTCGTGGCGCGCTGGCCTGCCGCCATCACCCCGGGCACGAAGGTGAGCCGCCTGACCCAGAACATCGATTTCGCCCCCACCTTTCTCGAAGCGGCGGGCCTCACCCCGCCCGGCGACCTCCAGGGCCGCAGCCTCCTGCCGCTCCTCAAAGGCGAGACACCCGCCGACTGGCGCACGGCGCTCTACTACCACTACTACGAGAAGGGCGAACACAACGTGGCGCGCCACGAAGGCGTCCGCACGGAGCGCTACAAGCTCATTCACTTCTACGACGCGGGCGAC
>JAAEQP010001857.1 GCA_024231375.1 bacterium
CATAACTCGCCCAGGGACGCCTGCAAGGGCCTGTTCAGCCGAACGGCCCAAGTGAGCGAAACCATCCCAGGTTCGGTCATGCGTCGAATCGCGATTTTGGAAGGTCCCAGCGGGAGAGGGTTGGGGTGAGGGGTCTTGCAGCCTCCCAGATTTCGTCTGACTTCCAAACTGGGGGTTACTGAGAGTCGCCCCCCCTTACCCAAGCCTTACCAGCTTCTGCTATCATCCCCGAAACCATAGAGGGGTGTCGTATGAGTACCCAAGCGATCACGTGTCTGTTGTTGGTTCCTGTGGTGTTATGCGCGGCGGGATGCGCCACGGCCGCAGGGCGAAAACCCAAGACGGAGAGAGTGCATTTCCAGGCGCACCGGGGCGGGTTGCGCGAGGTGCCGGAGAACACCATGGCCGCGTTCCGCTACGCGTGGTGCCTAGGCGGCATCCCCGAAGTGGACGTCCGCGACACCAAGGACGGCGTCATCGTGTGCTTCCACGACAACACGCTGGGCCGCACCACGGACATTGCCCGCGACCAAGCCGACGCCACACCCGAATCAATGACCTACGACGAACTCGCCAAGCTGGACGCGGGCGCGTGGTTCGACCCACGGTTCGCGGGCGAACGCATTCCGTCGCTACGGCAGGTGTTCGCCGAAATGCAGGGGCATCCCGACCGGCAGGCGTACCTCGACCTCAAGACGTCGGACCTGGAACAACTGGCGGCCCTCATCGGTGAATACAGCGTGGCGCGCCAGGTCATTTTCTGCCACAACAAACAGGAAAACTGCATCAAACTCCGCCAACTCGCCCCGGGCGTGCGCACCATGCTCTGGATTGGCGGCGAACCCGACGTTATCAAGGGCAGGTTCGATCGCGCCGCCGCGGGCGGGTTCGAGGGACTCGACCAGGTCCAGTTGCACTTGGGATCGGGCGATGACGGCGGGCCGGTCGAATACGTCCTCGAACCCGAGTTTCTGACCTCGGCGCTCAAGAAGACCAGCGGCGCGGGCATCGATCTGGAAGTCCTGCCGTTTGCGTTCGACAGGGAGTCGCTGTTCGGATTGCTCGACGTGGGTATCCGATGGTACGCGACCGACGAACCCCTGCGTTTTGCGCGGGCATTGCGCGAATGGCGTGTGCGCGAAGCCCTCGGCGCGCCCGTGTTCTTCCAGGCCCATCGAGGCGGACTCGACGAAATGCCCGAGAACACCGTGGCCGGGTTCCGGCGCGCGTGGGAGATCCCCGGCGCGGTGCCCGAGGTGGACGTCCAAACCTCCGGCGACGGTGTCCTCATCTGCCTCCACGACGGCACCCTGGCACGCACGACCAATGCCACGGGCGACGCGGCCAAGACACCCGCGTCGGAACTCTCCTTCGACGAGATCCGCGAGTGGGACGCAGGCACTTCGTTCGACGAACAGTTCGCGGGCGAAAAGGTGCCTTCCCTGGACGAGGTACTCGCGATCATGGCGAAAAACCCGCGCCGCGAACTCTACCTCGATCTTAAGAACGTCGACCACGACGCGCTACGCGACGCGTTGGTGAAGCATGGCGTGCTCGAACGCGTCATCTTCGTTCACGGCAGTCCGGACGTGTGCCATCAGTTGCAGCAGAAGTTCCACGGCGCGCGCACCATGACCTGGTTGAGCGGTTCGCCCGAGGACATCAAACGCAAGTATGCGGCCATGGCCGCCAACGAATTCCGCGGCGTGACCCAGTTGCAGTTTCATCTCAAGGTCAAAGGCATCAGGGGTGGATTCACCTACGTGCTGGACGACGCATTCCTGGCGAAGGCTGTCGCCGAAACCCGTGAAGCCGGCGTGGCCTTGCAGTTGCGTCCGTTCCGATTCGACGCGGCCTCCATGCGACGGTTGATCGACTTGGGAGTGTATTGGTACGTGGCCGACGCGCCGGGCGCAATGGCGGACGCTGTCCGCGAGGGTATGGCGCCTACAGACCAGAACTAACCGTGCAGCAACTCTTGCATGAAGGCACCGGCCGCGTCGCGAAACCGGGGACTGTACCAAGCGAGTGAGTCTTCGAGCGAGACGGGACTGTCCCCGGTTTCGCTCATAGACCCCGCTGCTCCTGCATGAATGCCTGGGCCGCGTCACGACCGCGATTGGCCGCGAGGGCCTTACCGAGGTCCTGCACGAACCAATCCGGCAACCGGCGCGGCTGCACGGGCTCACGCCGCAACTGCAGCGCCGCTTCAAACCATCCCGCCGCAAGGTACGCGGCCGAATAAGCTTCCTCACCGGTCACGAGTTCCTGAAACTCCTTGCTCGGCTCTCGCTCGCCGCGGGTCCATGCGTCCAGTTCCGCGAAGAACGGATGCGTAGCGGTTTGGCCTGATGCGGATTGCCCCGCCAACTTCGGGTCCATGAACCCCAGTCGGCGGAACGTCAGTAGGCGCGCAAGGGCCTGCATGAGGTCCACGTTCCAGCACCGTGCGCCGAACTGGTTCATGTTGAGCAACGACAGGGCCTCGTCTTCCTTGCCCCGGTTGAGCGTTTCCGTCAACCGCAGCCACAACGCCTCCTGGCGGTCGGCCAGATGCGGGTGCGCGGCCACCACCGGCTCACACGCCGCTGCGTCCCAGAAGTGGCCTTCCGGCAAGGCGCACATCAAGTCGACCAGCGGCCGGAGACGTCCCTCGGGACGCGCGTGTTTGCTGAAATCGATGCGCCCACGCAAAGAGACGCGTCCCCAGAACAGGGCCTTGGTCCAGATGAAGTCCATCGTGGGCGGAGCCAATCCTTCGCCCCACGCACGCAACGCCGAGGCCGTGTCGCCATGGCGAACAAAGAACTCGGCCACTTCGTCGCGCACGAAGGCATCTTTCGGGGCAAGGTGCAGCGCCCGGAGATAGGCCTTGCGCGCGTCACCCGCCATGCCAAGGACGTCCAGCGCGGCCCCGGCGTGCCGCTGCACCTCCGCATTCGAGTTGTCCAACCGCACGGCGCGTTCGATGCAGTCGCGGGCTTGGTCCGGGTCGGCCCCCGCGAGCAGTGCGCCCATACGCGCCAACCGTGGGGCATCCTGAGCGCCCGCGTACTCACGTTCGCGAAGCAGTTCCAACGCCTGCACGGCTTTCTCTTGCCGCACGAGCTTCTCGGCTTCGAGCCCCCGCCACGCCACCGGCTGCGTTGCTCGGCCCACCCATCCGTTGCGCAGGTCCTCGAATCCTTCGAAATCGTCTGCATGAATCTGCACCCGGCCCACAGCCACGGAAGCCTCCTCGTCTTCGTCGAAGGGCGCTGGGTGCTCGTCGTACAACCCCGCCAAGCCGCCCATGTCGCCCACCGCGTCGAGCGCGGTCATCTCCACATCGGCAAGTTCACGCCGGACGGATGGATCGCCAAGATTCTTGTCACTGCGTAGTGCTTCGAGGGCCTCGTCAGGTTTCCCGGAATCCAGCAGTCGGGCTGCCTCGCGCCGCGCCGCCGCGACGCGTTTCATACGCTGCAGCTTCCGCCATGCCAGAAACCCCAGCGGACCACCGACCACCACGCCCACGACCACCCCGATCAACGCGAGCTGTTTGACGCGCCGCCACGGGTCGATACGGCCCAGAAGCGCCTGGACGTTGTACGCCGACATCTCGACCGCGAACACACAGTCGCTGTAGTCCTTGTCGCCGCCATTCAACAGGTCTTCGAAACTCACCAGCAGGTAGGGACTGTCCTCCAGCGCCACCGCCACCATGTGCTCCACATTGTCGGGATTGTGTTCAGGTGCGACCGTGAACACGATGGGGCCTTGTTGGTTGACGCCAGAAACCAGGAAGAAATTGAGTTGCGTTCCGGCAGGAAGTGTTCCCAGATCTACGAAATCGCCTGGAATCAATGTGGCATCGGCCCTGCGTTCGCCGTAGGGCTCCACGTTCAGGACACCCGATTCGCCGTCGATGAGGGAGGGGCCTTTGTACAGGTCCGGCGACGCCTCCACGTTCGGGAAAATGAGCTTGGGGTCGCCATCCTTCTCCCCAATGCCGTTCAGGTTGATGCCCAGCGCGTTGCCCCGGCCCGCCGCCTCGCCCACGAAGTAGATGCGGACTCGGGTGCGTTCCGCCAAGGTCAGGCGGGCCGGATCGAGCACCAAATCCTGGAAGTTGGTGGCGATGGATTCCTTGTTGAACTTCTGGCTGGCGAGTTGCATCACCTCGGGAAGAACTGTCCCCTGGAACCGCGACGACGACCAGTCGGACCCACCGGCCTTCACGGGAGAAGCGATATCCAGGTCGTAGTAGCGACGGTCGGACTGGAAGGGCGCGTCTTCAGGCCCACATCCCGAGGCGGCGGCAAGAATGGCGGCAAGAACGGCGGTTCGCACGAACACGTGCGTGGTTCGTCCCCACATATGCCCCAACTCCTCAATCCCACGCGACGACGCTCGGGCGTTACCCCTTGATTCCGGTCAGCTTGATGCCTTCGATGAACTGCCGTTGCGTGAAGAAAAACAACACCACAATCGGGCACGTCATGACGGCCGACGCCGCCATGAGACTCCCGTATTGGGTCTCGTACTGCCCCTGGAACATGGCCAATCCCAACGAGAGCGTGTACCGCGACTCGTCGAGGAGGTAAATGAGTGGGTTGATGAAGTCGTTCCATGCCCCCAGGAACGAGAACAATCCCACCACCGCCAACGCCGGCACGGACAGCGGCAACACGATGTGCCACCAGATGGCGATCTCGCCGTGACCGTCCACTCGGGCCGCATCGAGCAAGTCGCGCGGGATGCTGCGGAAGAACTGGCGCAGCATGAAAATGAAGAACGCATTGCCGAAGAGCGACGGGATCACCAACGGCAGAAACGTGTCCACCCACCCCAGTTTCCTGAACAGAAGGAACACGGGGATCATCATGGTCTGCGCGGGCACCATCATGGTCCCCAGCATCATGTAGAACAGGAGGTCCCGGCCCGGCCACTTCAGCCGCGCGAAACCGTAGGCCACCATGGACGACGCCAGGATGTTGCCGCATACCGTGAACGCGCACACGAACAGCGTGTTCGTCAGGAACTGCCAGAACCGGAACGGCGATTCCGCCTCGAAAAGGCTTTGGAAATGCTCCACCGTCGGTGTGAACACCCAGACCGGCGGCCATTGCTTCAGCAGTTCGTTGGGTTTGAACGCGCTCATCAGCAGCCAGATGAAGGGAAACAGAAACACCAGCGACAAGGCGACGGCGATGATGTGCGAGGCCATGCCCGCGCGCGCGTTTTCACCGATGCGCTTCATCGTTCGTCGCCCCCTTCGTAGTAGATGAAGCGGCCCGTGGCTTTGAACACCACGAACGTCAGGAGCGCGATGAAGGCAAACAGAATCCACGCCATGGCCGACGCATAGCCCAGTCGGAAGTACTCGAAGGCGTTTCGGAACAGATACAGACAGTAGAACAAGGTCGACACGCCGGGCTGACCGCCCTTGGTCATGATGTAGGCCTGTGTGAACACCTGCAGCGCCGTGATGAGCCCCATGACCAGCGTGAAGAAGAGAATCGGCGAAATCATGGGCAGCGTCACGTGCCGCAGCTTCTGCCACGAGTTCGCGCCGTCGAGGTCGGCCACTTCGTACAGCGTTTTCGGCACATCCTGCAACGCCGCCAGGTACAGCACCATGGTGCCCCCCACCCCCCACACACTCATGATGATGAGGGCGGGCTTGGCCCAGTCGGGACTCTGCAACCAGTTCGGAGGATGCACCGATATGCCGGGCAACACGCTGATGGCATCGCACAACGGTCGCAACGCCCAGTTCAGATAGCCGTACTGCGAGTTAAACACCCACACCCACAACACGGCCGACGCCACCAACGGCACAATCGACGGCAGAAAGAAGATGGTGCGAAATACGGGGCGCATGGCCAGTCTGCGATTCAGCAGCAACGCCAACACCAGCGCCGTCAGCATGCCCAGGGGCACCGCGAACATGGTGTAGTAGGCCGTGTTCCACATGCTGATCCAGAACAGGCTATCCTGAACCAGGGCCTTGAAATTGCTCAGCCCGGCCCATCCCGGCGGGTTGAAGATGTCGTACTGGGTGAAGCTGAACCCGAAGGATGCCAGCAACGGTCCCGCCATGAACAGCGTGAATCCCACCAGGTACGGAGAGACAAAGAACAGGCCCAGCGCCAGCTCGTGCCGTTGACCGCGTGTCATACGTCGCCATTTCATAGGATGCAGAAGGATTCCTTTCGTCCCCCGGTAGCGGAGCGCGCATTATAGATCCACGGGGGGTGCCGCGTCGAGTTGTACGCTATCCCCAGGGATGTGGCTCTCGCCTGTCACCCAAGAGGGGATGTGAACCACGGATGTCCCAGCGCGGCTTGTGGCTGCAACCAGAGCAAGGCAGATTGACCCGTCCCTGTCATTCTGAGCGAAGCGAATCTGGTTTCCCCGGC
>JAAEQP010001858.1 GCA_024231375.1 bacterium
AACCGAAACCGGAACGGTAGAAGCACAGATCTGCGCGTTGGACGCGACCGCCCTTGACTGACATCGGCCTTCCGGCTACCGTTACTTCCGTGCGGTGCATGGAGCGTCGCGAAGCCGGTTATCTGGAGGAACCCAGCCTCATGTCTTCGAATATCTTGCCTGTCATATGTCTCGCCGCGGCAATCCTGATGGCGGTCCCCGCTGTCGCAGCGGAAGATTTCAGCGTCCTGTACGTCACCAAATCGGTTGCTTTCGAGCACGGCCCCGTGGTGGAGAAGGGCGGCAAGCCCAGTGTGTCCGAGGTGGTGTTGGCCAAGCTCATCAAGGAGATGGGCGGCACGTTGACGACGACCAAGGACGGCAGCGTGGTGAATGCCGAGTCGCTGAAGGGCTACGACCTGGTCATTTTCTACACTCAGGGTGACCTCACCATACCCGGCGGCAAAGACGGGGGCGACGGGATGAGCGCCACCGGCCTGGCGGAGATGACGGAGTGGATCAAGGGCGGCGGCGGTTTCCTGGGATTCCATTCCGCCACGGACACGTTCCGCGGCAAGGGCCCTGAACCTACGCCGTACGTCAAGCTGATCGGCGCCGAGTTCCGGAGCCATGGGAAGCAGTTCAAAGGAATCATCAAGGTGGTCGACCCAAGCCATCCCGTCATGGCGCATTTTGCGCAGGACTGGTTGCTTCTCGATGAGTGGTATTTGTTCCGCAATTTCAACAAGGAATCGATGCGCGTGCTGGCTTTGATGGATCCGGGCGAGGAACGTGCGAAGCAGGACTCGTACAACATCCCCGCGTATCCGGTGGTTTGGGTGTCCCAGGTTGGCGAGGGCCGCGTGTACT
>JAAEQP010001859.1 GCA_024231375.1 bacterium
ACCGGTTCGGTGAGGAGGGGCTGTCCACACGGGAGGCGTTTCTGGCAGGCCGCATCACGGGGATCGAAGGAACGCAGTGCGACGCGGTGTTCTGGTGCGGGCATCAGTGTTTTGGGAAATGCCTGTACAACACGAAAGTGGGCGACGCGTACATGCGGATGGACAACGTGGGCCATGAGGTCGGATTCACGCGAAACGTGGTCCCGCGTCTTATCGAGGAAGGCACGGACCCGCTTGAGGTCGTTGTCGAACACTGCCATGCAAACGGCATTGAGGCGTTCTGGTCCATGCGGGTCAACGATACCCACGATGCGGGCAGCAGTTGGGCGTCGCCTCACCAGTTCCCGCAGTTCAAGAAAGACCATCCCGAATACCTCATGAGCACGAAGGACAATCGCCCGAAGCACGGACAGTGGACGGCCGTCGACTACACGCTGCCCGAAGTGCGGGACTTCGCGTTTCGCATTGTGGAGGAAGTGTGCCGCAACTATGACGTGGACGGCATCGAGTTCGACTTCTTCCGCCATCCGGTCCTTTTCAAGCGTCACGCGTTGGGGGAGCCGGTGACACAGGCGGAACTGGACATGATGACCGAACTGTTCCAGCGCGTGCGCACCATGACGGAAGACGTGGCGCTTGAGCAGAAACGACGCCCGATCCTGGTGGCCGTGCGCGTACCGGACTCGCTTGGCGTGTGCCGTCATATCGGCCTGGACGTTGACCGTTGGCTGAAGGAGGACTTGATAGATATCCTCGTGGTGGGAGGATATTTCCGGTTGAACCCATGGCAGACCAGTGTGGATCTGGGCCGGAAGTACGGGGTGCCGGTTTACGCTTGCCTGAGCGAGACGCGGATCCGCGATACGGAGAGCGCTGAACCACGGCGGACGTTCGAGGGGTACCGTGGACGGGCCGTCAACGCGTGGGACAGCGGCGTGGACGGCGTGTATCTGTTCAATTACTTCCATCCGGAGAGCGCGTTGTGGAACGAACTGGGCAGCCTGGATACCTTGGCGCCGCTGGACAAGGTCTACACAACAGCCGCGCGCGGTCTGGGCAGTCTGCGGGGGTATGTCGCGGACGGGCAACGCTTCCTGAATCGACCCATCCTCAACCCGAACCATCCCCGCAAGCTGAACGCGGGTGAGACGGAGTCGGCTGTGTTGCGCGTGGGAGAGGCGTTGGAGGAGGAGAAAGCGCCGAAAACTACGCTTCAACTCAGGATCAAGGAACTGCCTTCACCAGAGGCGGTGTCGGTGTCCATTAACGGCACGGTCTTGGACACAGGCGCCAAGTCGAATGATTGGCTCGACTACGCTGTGGACCCGGCCCTGGTCAAGCACGGTGCAAATGAGATTGCTGTAACGCTGGCTGACGGGGCTCAGGGAGCACCTGTTTGGGACGACCTGCTGCTCTGGGTTCGGCACGGTGAGGAAGGATGAAGCCAATGTACAAACCGGTGCGGATTGCGTTCATGGCTCTCGCGTTGCTGATGATGGTACTGCACACGACCGCGCAAGCGGCAGAAGTTACGGTGGTGGGCGACAAGTGTATTCAGGTCGCCGGCAAGCCTTTCTTTGCGATTGGCGTTTACTCAGCGGGGAATCCGAAGGACCTCCCCGTGCTTGCGGAGGCCGGATTCAACACCGTGCACAGCTATTCCTGGGAGGGACAGCAGTCGCCGGAGTCGGGCAAAGCGTGGCTCGACGCCGCCCACGAAGCGGGGCTCATGTGCCTGATGGGCCTGTACCGCCCAGATGTGAAGGCCATGGATTTCGAGGCGTCGGTTCGCCGCATCGAGACGTATCGGGACCACCCGGCGTTGCTTGCGTGGCACACGATGGACGAGCCTGCGTGGGATAAGGAGGAGAATCAAGGTCAGGCCTACATGCCGGCGGCGTACAAGCTGATCAAGGAGCACGACCCGAATCATCCGGTGACGGCCGTTGTGTGCCACTTCGGCGATCCGAAGCTATTTGAGGATTCGATGGATGTGATGCAGGCCGACTACTACCCGGTGCCGCCCATTCCGGCCAACTGGTATTCGGGCACGGGATTTCGAGGGGTGCGGATGTATGCCGAGAATTGGCGCGAGGCCTCCGGGGGCACGAAACCGTATTGGTACGTGGGACAGATCTTTGATTTCAGCGTATCGAAGGAATCGAAGCATGAGGTCCCGGACGAGTGGAAGCGCTTGCCGACAGGTGAGGAACTGCGCTGCATGACCTACACGGCCGTGGCATC
>JAAEQP010001860.1 GCA_024231375.1 bacterium
GATCGGCTACCACGTGCGCGACTACTTCCTCAAGCAGATGGACAAGTTTTCCGAGGTTCCCGGCGGCGTCATGGCCCACTCGACCCACGTTCGCGGGCTGGGCACCTTCGAAGACGGCGTCGAAAAGCCCCGCGTCACGGTCACCTTGGCCACCGGCATTCCCAAAGCGCGAACCGAAAGCGTCGCCCTCAGCTACCGCGACCCCGCCACGATCAATGTGGACGATTACCGCGGACGAGAGGACGAAGGAATTCTGGTTGTGGATCACGCGGGGGAAGTGCTGCATCGGCTCAAGAACGCGTAGTTCGGTGCAGGAGAGAACGGGCATGCGACGCCCCCAAGAAACTGTCGTCCTCGCCCACGGCCTGTTCGGCCATCCCGTCCTGATGCGTCTCCTTGCCCGTCGCCTCGAATCCCACGGATTCGCCACGCGAAACTGGGGCTATCCAAGCGTCATCGGATCGGTCGAACGCCACGCGGCGAAGCTGCGCGAAGTTCTTGCTGAACTCGATGCCGATGAGAACGTCTCGCGGATTCACCTGGTCACCCATAGCATGGGCGGCATCGTGGGGTGGCGCGCCCTGCAAGATGAAATTCCCGGCAAGTTCGGCCGCCTCGTGTTGTTGACGCCGCCCGGTCGCGGAAGTTGGGCGGCAACGACTTTCGGCTGGGCCGTAAGCTGGATATGTCCGGGGATCAACCAGTTGTCTACCAGGCCTGACAGCCTCGTCTGCCAACTCGCGCCGCTTGACGGAATCGACGTAGGCGCCATCGGCGTGACGCTCGACTTCGTGGTCCCGAAACGCAACTCCCACGTGCCAGGCGAACGGGAACACCGAGTCTACCCCGGACTGCACCACCAGGTCCTGTTTCGCGCCGACGTGGCCGAGGCGGTCGCTCGATTCCTGCAAGCCGGCTCCTTCTCGTCGCGCGAACCGACGCAGCCATCAGGCTCGGTCCTCCACGAGAATCTTCAATAGTGAGTCTGCTCCATCGA
>JAAEQP010001861.1 GCA_024231375.1 bacterium
AGAGGCCATCGTTTGCTCCACTCTTGGTGATTCACGAAGCCAAGAGAGAAGGAGCGATGAACGATGACCAAGCAGAAGTGTGACGGGTATGTGGACGAGATTCAAGAGCGGACGGAAGGGGACGTGTTCAAGGCCATGCTGGAAGTGATGGCGCAATACGTGATGGAAGAGGAATTCGCGCGCCATCTTGGCGCGGAGCGCCACGAACGCACGACGGAGCGCCGGGGGCATCGCAACGGGTACAAGGGCCGCCGCCTGAAGACCCGGATGGGCGAGTTGGAGTTACAGGTCCCCCAAGCACGTGGAGTCGAACCGTATTCGCCGATGCTGTTCGCCAAATGGCAGCGTAGCGAACGGGCACTGTTGGTGGCGTGCGCGGAGATGTATTTCATGGGGGTTTCGACGCGCAAGGTCAAACGGGTGTTGGAGAAGATGGGCGGATTCGAGCTGTCGGCCTCGACGGTGTCGTGCGTGGCCAGCGAGTTGGACGAGAAGCTGACCGAGTTTCGCGAACGGCGCTTGGATGCGCACACGTGGCCTTACCTGATGGTGGACGCGACCTACGTCAAGGTGCGCAAGAATGGCCGGGTCGTGGACCAGGCCGTGCTGGTGGTGGCGGGAGTGAACGACGACGGCCGCCGCGAAATCCTCACCTGGCGCCTGGCCGATGTGGAGTCCGAAGACACGTGGGGCGAGGTCTTCGGCGAACTCAAGCTTCGCGGCGTCCGTGGCGTGCAATGGCTCGTCTCCGATGGCCATGCGGGAATCCGGGCCGCCGTGCGCACCCAGTTTACCGGAGTGGCCTGGCAGCGCTGCTGGACCCATTTCATGCGCAACGCCCTGGCCAAAGTGGGCCACAAGCACCACAAAACGCTTGCCAGAGAACTCGTCGCCGCGCGCAAATTCGACGATGTTGCGACCTGTCTGATGGAAGCCGAGCGCGTCGCCGAACGCTGGGAGAAGCGCCACCCCCGCGTGGCCGCGCAGATCCGTGGCCAGTTCGAACAGACTCTGGCTGTCCACGACCTGCCGCCGGAGCACCGCCGCCGGATCTACACGACCAACATCATGGAACGGCTCATGGCGGAGATCAAGCGCAGAACCCGCGTGGTGGGCATTTTCCCCAACGTATCGTCCTGCGACCGGCTTGTGGGCGCTCATTTCCTCGAACGCGACGAGACGTGGCAATGCGAGCGGTCGCGATACTTGGTCATGGACCGTCTCCAGCAGGCGCCCCGAGAAACCAAACGAACCAAGAGAGCGGCATAACTGTACTGGTAAAGCACACCCCCTCCTCCGGAGGAGGGGGTGAACAAAACAAGAGGTCATAACAGGCAACCCGGGACTTCGACATCACCAAGACACTTTTACAGAAACTTCTTGACACGACCGTCCTCGGCACTCCGATACTTTTTCAGAAGCCCCACAGCCACGCATTGTTGCCATGAGAAGGGCAATAATGGGTGGCAAGAGCTTGTCAGTCCCGGCGTTTTCGCTTCTTCTTTTGAGTGCCTCCGTTGGCATTCCGCGCGGCGGC